>JALYUK010000075.1 GCA_030853805.1 Actinomycetota bacterium
CCGGCGAAGCGCGACACCTGGTAGTAGGGGAAGTTCCACGGCATGATGCCGAGCAGGGGGCCGACCGAGGTACGGCGGATCAATGCGCTACCAGCGCCTGCTTCCTGCTCGATGGGCTCGTCAGCCAGGAACTTCGGTCCGTTGTCGGCGTAGTACGCATAGATGGCCGATGCGAACTCGACCTCTTCGATGGCCTCCGCCTCGGGCTTGCCCATCTCGCGGATGATGATCTCGACGAGCTCATCCTGACGCTCGGTGTGCAGTTCAGCGACCCGGTGGATGAGTGCTGCCCGCTCGTCCACTGTCGAGCTACGGGACCACTCACGGTGTGCCTTGGTGGCTGCAGCCATCGCCGCCTGGACGTCCTGGTCGGTGGCAGTCGGGTACTCCTGCCCCGTCTCGTTGGTGCTCGGGTCGACAACTGCGTACTGCGTGGTCATACAGGCCTCCAATAGCTTCGATTTCCAACAAATGGGCTGAATCACAGGCTAACGGGTGCAGGCGTGGCGATACGCGCCTACTGAAAATGCACCGGGCCCGGGATTCGCCACATAACAAACAAACTTGACTGTTTCTCACGATGGCGGGAGAGTTGGGCCCGTGACCACCACCGCACCATTGCCCGCTCGGGTACCTCAGCCACAGCGCGCTGCGGCGATGCGGGGCAGGCTCCTGGAGGCGACGGTCGAAGTGCTCGTGGAACGCGGCTGGTCGGGTACGACGACCACCGTGGTTTCCACCCGCGCCGGGGTGTCCCGGGGCGCCCAGCTGCATCATTTCCCGTCCAAGCGTGAGCTCGTTGTCGCCGCAGTGGATCACCTGGGCGAGCGACTGCATCACCAACTGCAGCAGTTGCGGATCGAGGCGCCCACTGGGCAGGGCAGCACGGTCGCCGCCCTCACGACTCTCGCCGACTTCTTCGTCTCCGACCTGTTCGTGGCCGCGCTCGAGCTGTGGGTCGCAGCCCGTACCGATTCTGAGCTGCTCGAATCAGTGGCTCCGATGGAACGGCGTTGGGGACGCCGCGCACACCGTCTTGCCGTTGAGCTGCTCGGCGTGGACGACGAGGACCCGCAGACCCGGCTGCTGATGCAGGGTCTGCTGGACATGTTGCGCGGGCTCGGCCTCGCCAACACCCTCAGCGACGACGGTCCGCGTCGAGCCGCGATTCTGCAGCGCTGGGCGCCCCTGATAGACCAACATGCTCGGCGAAAGGCCCGCTCATGAAGCTTCTGGATCTGCTGGACGATCTACGCGCCGAGTCCATCGCCGTTCGGCAGCTGGTGCAGTCCCTGCCGGATGCGGACTGGGAGCGCTCCACGCCGGCCCTGGGTTGGAACGTCGCCCACCAGATCGGCCATTTGGCCTGGACCGACGCAATGTCCTCGATCGCGGTGGCGACAATGCTGGATGCCGGTGACACCGCTGCGCAGCACGCGTGGCGAGCCGTGGTGGAGGGTGCGATGAGCGCGCCGGACACCTTCGTGAACGACGGAGCGACCGAGTTCGCCGCACTGCCTCCGGCGCAGCTGATGGCCCGGTGGGACAGCGAGCGGGAGCTGCTGCATGATCGACTGGGCCGCGTCGATTCGGCGGCGCGCATCCCGTGGTTCGGGCCACCGATGAAGTCGACCTCGATGGCGACCGCCCGGTTGATGGAGACCTGGGCGCACGGGCTCGACATTGCCGATGCGCTCGGCGTGCAGACATTCCCGACCGACCGCATCCGGCATGTTTGCCACCTCGGTTTCGCTACCCGCGCATTTGCCTACCTGGGGCGCGGAATGGACCTGCCGGAGCACGACGTCGCCCTGGACCTGATCGGACCGGGCGGTGACTCGTGGACCTGGGGTCCGGCCGACGCCGAGCAACGCATCACCGGCACAGCGTGGGACTTCGCGCGGGTCGCCGTGCGTCGGGTGCACGCGTCGGACACCGAGTTGCTCGCCACCGGGAATGACGCGCAGACCTGGCTGGGCATCGTGCAGGCCTTCGCCGGGCCACCCGGCTCCGACCCGCAACCGTCCGGCGCGCCCGAATGAGTGAGCCGCTGCGGATCGCAAATGTCTCCGGCTTCTACGGTGACCGCCTCTCCGCGATGCGCGAACAGCTCGAGGGCGGACCGATCGACGTCCTCACAGGCGACTACCTCGCAGAGTTGACGATGCTGATCCTGGGCCGAGATCAGCTCAAGGACGCGTCGCGTGGTTATGCCCGCACCTTCCTGCGCCAGGTCGCCGACTGCCTGTCACTCGCCCATGAGCGCGGGGTGCGGATTGTCAGCAACGCGGGCGGTCTGAATCCGCAGGGGCTGGCCGACGCGTTGCGGAAGGTCATCGCCGAGGCGGGCCTTCCGATGACCGTCGCTTATGTCGACGGTGACGACCTTCGTTCTCGTGCGGCCGAATTCGGCGTCGAGGGCATCCTGACCGCGAACGCCTACCTGGGCGCGTTCGGGATTGCCGAAGCCCTGAAGCGTGGCGCGGACATCGTGGTGACCGGGCGCGTCACCGACGCGTCCGTGACGATGGGACCGGCTATCGCCCACCACGGTTGGGGGCGACAGGACTATGACGCGCTCGCGGGTGCCTTGATCGCGGGGCATGTCATCGAGTGCGGTGCGCAGGCGACCGGCGGCAACTTCACCGGCTTCGCCGCCCTTTCCGACCTCTTGCACCCCGGTTTCCCGATCGCCGAGATCGCCGTCGATGGCAGCAGCGTGATCACCAAACATCGCGGCAGCGCAGGAGCGGTCACCGTCGATACCGTGACAGCCCAGCTGGTGTACGAGATCGGTGCCCCGACCTACCTGAATCCGGACGTTGTGGGGCACCTGGACACGGTGCGTCTGACTCAGACAAGTCTTGACAGGGTGCAGATCGATGGGGTCCGGGGCACCCCGCCACCGCCCACTACGAAGGTGTGTTTGAACAGGCTCGGCGGCTTCCGCAATGTGGTGGAGTTTGTGCTCACCGGGCTGGAGATTCCCGCCAAAGCTGCCCTGGTGCGCGCGCAGATGGAGCATGCGCTCGCGCTGGATCAGCCTGCCGAAGTGACATGGCGACTCGACGACCTCACGGTTCCCGACCCCGAAACTCAGGTTGCGGCAACGGCACTGTTGACCTGCCAGGTGCTCGACCGGACTGACCGACCGGTCGGTCGGGCGTTCAGCGCTGCGGCCGTCGAGCTGGCGCTCGCGTCCTACCCCGGTTTCACCATGACCCGCCCACCCTCATCAGCGACCGCCTACGGCATCTACTCGGCGGCGTACGTCGCGCAGGGCAGCGTTCCGCACCGCGTCACGATGCAGGACGGCGAGGTCATCGAGATCGACCCGCCGCAGGTAACCGAACAACCCATCCTCGATGTCGTTACACCGGTAGCTGCATCGTTCGTCGCATCCGACTCGGTCCGCGCGCCACTCGGTGTGGTGGCACATGCCCGCAGTGGCGACAAGGGCGGCGACGCCAACGTCGGCGTGTGGATTCCGTCAGCGCACCTGCACCCGGATGCGGCCTACGAATGGTTGCAGGCGCTACTTACCCCGGATGATGTTCGCCGACTGTTGCCGGAGGCGGCCGACCTCGACATCGACGTCTGGCCGCTGCCGCATCTGCGCGCAGTCAACGTCGTCATCCATGGGCTGCTCGGCGAAGGTGTCGCGGCATCCACCCGGCTCGACCCGCAGGCCAAAGCGCTCGGTGAATGGCTGCGTGCCCGGGTCGTTGACATCCCCAAGGAGTTCATATGAGTGACAGCTGGACGAACTCTGAGCGGGAGGCGCTGCATGACAGCGTCACCCGCTTCACCCGTGACAAGATCACCAACCAACTCGCCGGCTGGGAAGACGAGGGCATGCTGCCGCGGTCGCTGCATCGCGAGGCGGCTGCGGCCGGACTGCTCGGCGTTGGTTTCGCCGAGGAGGTGGGTGGTCAGGGTGGAGATGCGATCGACAATTCTGTGGTGTGTGAAGCCATCATCGGGGCCGGTGGATCGAGCGGCCTGGTGGCTGGGCTCTTCACCCACGGCATCGCACTGCCGCACATCGTTGCCAGCGGTAATGCCGATCTCATCGACCGTTACGCGCGGCCCACCCTCGCCGGCGAGTTGATCGGCTCGCTCGCCGTGACGGAGCCGGGCGGCGGCTCGGATGTAGCTGCCGTGCAGACCCGGGCTGTTCGCGACGGCGACGACTACGTGGTCACCGGTTCCAAGATGTTCATCACCAGCGGGGTACGTGCCGACTTCGTGACCACGCTGGTGCGCACCGGGGGCGCCGGTTACGACGGACTCAGCCTGCTGGTCATCGACAAGGAATCGACCGGCTTCTCCGTCTCCGCACCGTTGCGCAAGATGGGCTGGCACTGCTCGGACACCGCTGAACTGTCGTTCGATGCGGTGCGGGTACCGGTCCGGAACCTGATCGGCGGCGAAGGGGAAGGATTCATCCCCGTCATGCAGCAATTCGTCCACGAGCGGCTCAACCTCGCCGTCCAGGCATACGCAGTTGCCCAGCGCTGTCTCGATCTGGCGGTTCAGTACGCGCGCGGCCGGGAGACGTTCGGCCGGCCGCTGATCGACCGTCAGTCGATCCGACGCACCCTGGTGGCAATGCACCGACGTACCGACGTCGCACGTGCCTACACACGGGCGGTCATCGAACGTGAAGCGGCGGGAGAGGAGCCGCTGCTGGAGGCGACCGTGGCCAAGAACGAAGCGACCGCAGCGTGCGATTTCGTGGTCGATCAGGCAGTGCAGATCTTTGGCGGCGCGGGGTATCTGCGTGAGTCCGAAGTCGAGAGGCACTATCGCGATTCGCGCATCCTGCGGATCGGTGGAGGCACCGACGAAGTGATGGACGACCTCGCGGCGAAGTTGCTCGGATACTCCAGTAGGGCGGGCGCGCGATGACGGTGCTACGCAGCGGGATCGACGCGCAGTCAGCAGAGTTCGCAGCCAATGCCGACTCGATGCGTGAGCAGGTCGAGGACCTGATCGTGCAGCACGGCAAAGCACTGGAAGGTGGTGGCCAGAAGTACGTCGACCGCCATCACTCTCGCGGAAAGCTGTTGCCGCGGGAGCGGATCGAGCTGCTCCTCGATGAGGACAGTGCGTTCCTGGAGCTGTCGACCCTGGCAGGCTACGGATCGGAGTTCCCGGTCGGCGGCAACCTGGTGACCGGCATCGGCGTCGTCGAGGGCGTCGAGTGCATGATCGTCGCCAACGACCCGACCTCGCGCGGTGGGGCGAGCAATCCGGTGACTTTGAAGAAGTCCGAGCGGGCGGCTCGGATAGCGGCCGAGAACGGGTTGCCGACGATCAACCTGGTGGAGTCCAGCGGCGCGGATCTGCCCACTCAGAAAGACATCTTCGTGCCCGGCGGACGAGCCTTCGCGAACCTGACCCACTCCAGCGCTGCCCGCTGTCCCACCATTGCCCTGGTCTTCGGCAACTGCACGGCGGGTGGCGCCTATGTGCCGGGTATGAGTGACTACACAGTCATGGTCAAGGACGCCGCGAAGGTCTTCCTGGCCGGCCCGCCCCTGGTCAAGATGGCGACCGGCGAGGAGTCCGATGACGAATCGCTGGGTGGCGCCGAGATGCATGCCCGTATCTCGGGGCTCGCGGACTATCTGGCCGCCGACGAGCACGACGCAATCCGTATCGGGCGCAGCGTGATCCGGCGGTTGAACTGGCGCAAGAAGGGATTGAGCCCCGCCCCGACATACGCCGATCCCGTGCTGGACGGCCGGGAACTGCTGGGCGTGGTGCCGAGTGATCCGCGGGCGCCGTTCGATCCCCGTGAAGTGATCGGGCGGATCGTGGACGGCTCGGACTTCGATGAGTTCAAGCCGCTCTACGGGTCGAGCCTGGTCACCGGTTGGGCGCAGTTGCATGGCTACCCGGTCGGGATCCTCGCGAACGCCCGTGGGGTGCTCTTCAGCGAAGAGGCTCAGAAAGCTGCGCAGTTCATCCAACTCGCCAACCAGATCGACACACCGCTGATCTTCCTGCACAACACCACCGGCTACATGGTCGGCAAGGAGTACGAGCAGGGCGGCATCATCAAACACGGTGCGCAGATGATCAACGCGGTGGCGAACTCCACCGTGCCTCACCTGTCGGTGATCATCGGATCGTCATATGGCGCAGGTAATTACGGCATGAGTGGGCGCGCCTACGACCCGCGGTTCATGTTCAGCTGGGTCAACGCGAAGTCCGCAGTGATGGGCGGCGCGCAGCTGGCAGGCGTCATCTCGATCGTGTCGCGGGCCTCGGCGGCCAACCGCGGCAAACCGTTCGACGAAGAGAGTGACGTGGCGATCCGGGAAATGGTCGAAGCACAGATCGACGCCGAATCGCATGCATACATGATGTCCGGACTGCTGTACGACGACGGCGTGATCGACCCACGCGATACCCGCACGGTGCTCGGCATTGCACTGTCGACGATCAATACGACCGCGACCAGCGGGGCACAGGGATACGGGGTGTTTCGGCTGTGATGATTGAAGCGGTATCGATCCGGCGGGTGCTGGTGGCCAACCGTGGTGAGATCGCCCGTCGGGTCTTCGCCAGTTGTCGCAGGGCCGGTATCGAGACGGTCGCGGTGCACTCACCCGCAGACGCCGAGGCGGCCTTTGTGCGCGAAGCCGATCAGGCTGTGGCGTTACCTGGTGATGCACCGTCGGAGTCGTATCTGCGTGGTGATCTGATCGTGGCGGCCGCGCGTGCAACGGGTGCGGACGCCATCCACCCTGGGTACGGATTCCTTTCCGAGTCAGCGGATTTCGCGAGGTTGGTCACCGATGCGGGGCTGACCTGGATCGGACCGGACGCCGACACCGTCGAGGCAATGGGCTCCAAAGTCCGCGCCAAGAAACTGATGGCAGAAGCCGGGGTGCCCATCCTCGAGGTCGACGTCGACACCGTGAGCGACGAGCAGTTCCCGCTCCTGGTCAAGGCGTCCGCAGGTGGCGGTGGCCGAGGGATGCGCGTGGTGCGCGGGCGCTCGGACCTTGATGCGCAGTTGGCTGCGGCGTCGTCGGAGGCAGCGTCGGCGTTCGGCGACGGCACGGTCTTCGTCGAGCCGTACCTGCCCACTGCGCGGCACGTCGAGGTGCAGGTGCTCGCCGACGCCCACGGCACCTGCTGGATCGTGGGCGAGCGGGACTGCTCGCTGCAACGTCGCCACCAGAAGGTGATGGAAGAAGCCCCGGCGCCTGCGCTTGCGGACGGAGTGCGAGAGCTGTTGGCTGACGCGGCTCGCGCCGCCGTCGGCGCGGTGGGATACCTCGGCGCAGGCACCGTGGAGTTCCTCGTGCAGGGTGAGTCGATCTACTTCCTGGAGATGAACACCCGGCTGCAGGTCGAGCATCCGGTCAGTGAGTGCGTCTACGACGTGGATCTGGTCGCGGCGCAGTTGTCCGTCGCGCAGGGCGAGGCGTTGCCGCCTCGCGACTTCACGCCGCGAGGCCACGCGATCGAGGTGCGGCTCTACGCCGAGGATCCGGGATCGGACTGGGCGCCACAGACCGGCACCGTGCGGGCGTTCGACTTCCCCAGCGCCACCACGTCGTTCGAAGTCCCGACCACGTATGGCGTGCGCCTCGACAGCGCCGTCGACGCCGGTGCTCAGGTCGGGATCCACTACGATCCGATGCTCGCCAAGGTGATCGCATGGGGCCCGGACCGCGCATCAGCGGCACGCATGCTCAGCGACGCGCTGCGGCGGGCACGGGTACACGGGGTGGTCACCAATGCGGCCGTGCTGCGGGTGATGCTGAACGACCCCGATGTACTCGCGTCGCTGATGCACACCTCGTTGCTGGAGGAAAAAGCTGCTCACTGGATCAGTCAGTCGTCGTCGAGCGGGCAACGCCGAGTCATCGCAACAGCGGCCGCGCTGAGCGATGCCGCGGCCGCAACTACCGGGGCCGGTGTGCAGCAGCGGATGCCTGCGGCGTGGCGGTCGGTGCCGTCCCAGTCCCGCACCCGCAGTTACCTTCTCGGCGGTGATGAAGTGAGTATCGGGTACCGCGACGTGGGCGGGCTGCTGTGCAGCGACGACGATGAAGTCACCGCGGTCGAGGTCGGCCCCGATGTCGTCGTGCTCGATGTCCACGGGGTACGCCAGCATTTCGAGGTGTCGCGGTCGGGCTCGTTCGTGGACGTATGGGGACCCAGCGGAAGTTGGTCGCTGGAGCGGGTACCGCGCTTCACCGACCCGGCAGCGAGCGTCGGCGAAGGCTCGTTGGTCGCTCCGATGCCTGGCGCTGTGGTGTCCCTTGCGGTCGCGCAGGGTGACCGCGTAGCTGCTGGTGACCCACTCCTTGTACTGGAAGCCATGAAGATGCAGCACACCATTCGCGCAACCACCGACGGGGTACTCAGCGACCTACGCGTCCACGTCGGGCTGCAGGTCGAGTCGGGCGCCGTACTGGCTGTCATCGAGCCGGACAGCGCATGACGAGCTGCCTCCGAAACATCCGAAACCTACTGCTGTCCATGAGGAGTCGAAATGACAACGACTGAAACCCAACCTGCAGAGATTGCTTTCTCGGAGCCGTCGGAGCGCCGCGATCTGCGCGTCTCGGTGGCGCAGTTCGCGAAGTCCTACGGGCCGGACTACTGGCTGGGCAAGGCCTATGCCAATGCCAAGACCGACGAGCTGTGGCAGGCAGCCGGACGCCAGGGCTTCCTCGGTGTCGCCATTCCCGAGGAGTACGGCGGCGCGGGCGGCACCATCGGCGACCTGGCAGCTGTCTGCGAGGAGCTGGCGACGGCGGGGTGTCCGTTGCTGCTGATGGTCGTGTCGCCGGCGATCTGCGGCACCATCATCTGCACCTACGGCACGGATTCGCAGAAGTCGCGCTGGCTGCCGGGTTTCGCGGATGGCACCACCAAGATGGCCTTCGCCATTACCGAGCCGGATGCCGGATCCAACTCGCACAACATCGTCACCACCGCGACGCCGGACGGCGACGGATGGCGGTTGCGTGGCGGCAAGGTCTACATTTCCGGGGTCGACGAATGTGGGCACGTGCTGGTCGTGGCGCGCACCCAGAGCGCGAAGACCGGTAAGTTGCGCCCGGCGCTGTTTATTGTGCCGACCGACGCCGATGGCTTCTCCTTCACCGAGATCCCGATGGGGATGGTGGAGCCGGAGCGGCAGTTCAGCGTGCACATCGACGACGTGGCACTGCCCGCCGACGCGCTGGTCGGCTCGGCCGATGCCGGCATCGAGCAGCTCTTCGCGGGCCTGAACCCCGAGCGGATCATGGCTGCCTCCTCGGCCACCGGCATGGCGCGCTACGCGCTGGCCAAAGCCACGGCATACGTGAAGGAACGTGAAGTGTGGGGTGTGCCGATCGGGCAGCACCAGGCGGTCGCGCACCCTCTCGCGCAGTCCCACGTCGAGATCGAGCTGGCCCGGTTGATGACCCAGCGGGCCGCGGCGCTCTACGACGCGGGCCAGCTGATGCTGGCCGGTGAGGCCGCGAACATGGCCAAATACGCCTCTGCCGAAGCTGCCTGCACTGCGGTCGACCGGGCCGTACAGGCGCACGGTGGCAACGGACTGGCCAACGAATACGGCCTGGTACACCTGATTGCAGCCTCACGACTGACCCGCATTGCTCCCGTGAGCAAGGAGATGGCGCTCAATTTCGTCGCTCAATTCAGTCTCGGCCTGCCCAAGTCGTACTGAACCCGATCGTCTTAGTTTCTTTTTCGAAGAGGGAGCAGCAATGGAACTCGTTCGGTACGACGTGTCCGACGCGGTCGCGACGATCACGCTGGCCAGCCCGCAGAACCGCAACGCGCTCAGCCGCCAACTGGTCGGCGAACTGTTGGACACCCTGCGGGCGGCTCAGGATGACTCGGACGTTCGGGTGGTCCTGCTGGCAGCGGAAGGTCCCGCCTTCTGCGCAGGCGCTGATCTCAAAGAGGCAGGTGCAGGGGACGGTGGGGTCGGTGACCTCATCGAGATCCAGCGACTGATCCTGACGCTCGCGGTACCGGTGGTGCTGCGGCTGCATGCGCCGGTACGAGCCGGTGGGCTGGGTCTGGTTGGTGCCGCCGACATCGTGGTGGCCGCCCGTTCGGTGTCTTTCGCATTTACCGAAGCGCGGCTGGCACTCGCGCCGGCGATCATCTCGCTGACGACTCTGCCGCGGATGACGAGCCGCGCTGCGGCATACACCTTCCTGTCCGGTGCGACCTTCGACGCAGATGAGGCGCAGTCATACGGGCTGGTGACGAGCACTGTCGACGACGGCCAGTTGGATGCCGAGATAGCCCGCGTGGTGGGCGAGTTGGGTAAGGCCGACCCCCAGGGGCTGCGCGAGACCAAGAAGCTGCTCAATGCCGACATGGTGGCTGGGATCGATCGCGACGGAGAGCGGCTGGCGCGGCTGTCCGGTGAATTGTTTGCGAGCGAAGACGCCCGAGCTGCGATGTTGCGTTTCTTCGAGAGCCGCAAGCCGCGCACCTGACCCTTCCTTCCCGACGTTTTGGTCGCCAGCGACCCAAACGAGGCCGTAACGCCTCCCGGACGGGCTTTTATCGGCGCCAGCGACGCAAACGAGTGGGCCAGGCCGCGGTCGGAGACTTTTCGGGGCGCTGGCGACCCACACGTGGGCAAGCGGGGGAGAAGCGGCCCGACGTGGCAGACGTCAGCCGTACCCGCAGCGTGGTCAGTCCGCGTCGGCCTGATCGGCCGAAAGCGGGTAGGTGACCCGGCCCTGGTCATCGACCTGGGCTGCAGCGCCCCAGGCGCCGAGCTCATGGGTGCGTGCCGGGCTGCCGGCCATGATGTGTCGCACCGTCCACCCGCGTGCGGTCAGCGTGTTGGAGATCAGCAACCGATGGCAACGCCACGGCATCGGTTCAGCGCACATGATCGCGATCCGGCAGTTGGCGGCGCGCTCGACGAGGTCGGTGACTGCCTTCTGGTACTCCGCAGTCAGTGTGTAGTCCGCGTAATTCTTGAAACTCTGGTTCTGCCAGCCGTCGTTGATGTCTGGATCCACCGGCTGTTTGCGGCGTCGTCCACCGAGATCGGTCAGGTGGACATACTCGATGCCGGCACGATCCAGCCATTCGCGCATCGCGTCCTGGCCGAATTGGGGGCTGCTGCGCGATCCCGGA
>JALYUK010000076.1 GCA_030853805.1 Actinomycetota bacterium
CCCTTACGGGCGACCGCCACGACATCGTCGCGGAACTCTCGTGGGTAGGGCTTGGGCATGACAGACATCCTTCCAGCGAGGAGCAATCCTCACAGGTCAGGTGTCAACCAAACTCTGGGCAGACCCAGGTGATGCCCGCCTTGGCGACGAATCTCACGACGCCGCTACATCATTATTCATCCCAGGGCACGAGGGTTGAGTACGCATCGTCCAGAGACCGGTTGCGACGACACCTTCGCGAGCCAGCAACACCCCGGCTCGATGTGGAGCGACCCGCTGCTCGTCCGACACCGGTCACGGATCCGCTTACGACGACGCGATCTCGGCTGCAGGGCGGCGTATGTTTCTCCTCGATGATCCGTGAGAGACGTCCGCAAGACCTCGACCGGCTGTGCGAGATCGCGGCGGCTCTGGATGTTCGTCCGAGTTCGATGTCAGGCAAGAAGCCCAGAGCATGGCTCGAGATGGATGCTGTCGAGCTTGCGTGGGTGTACGACATGGCGCCGGTGCACGTCGCGCCGACTCAGAACGTGGTTGGGCACGTGCAGATTTACCGCCCTACCGAGGCATCGTCAACCCCCTGCCTGGCCGCATGCGCCCAGCAACCCGCCGATGAACTGTTGGCCATTGGCGGATTCCTCGTGAAGCCACAAGCCCACGACTACGGAATCGCCCGACACCTGCTGCAACAAGCGCGGATGTACATCCAAAAACGGGGTAAGACCGCAGTCCTGGATCTGAACGCCAACAGCTACCTGACCGCCGCATTCTGCAAAAAGTACGGGTTTGTCGAGATCCCCTCAACAGACCACGTTATTGCTCCAATGATCTACGCCAGCTGACTCAAGCCGTCAGTCTCGCGATGGTCTCCCGGCTACTGGCCGGCGTTCCGATGTCCCACTCGAGGATCTTCAACTGACACGGTCCCTTTGGTTCACCCATAACCGCTGGCATTGAGCCCGAGGTCCTGGGGCAGTCCTGCGGTATGACCGACACTGCGCAGACCGGCCCGCTGGTCCCAGAACTGGACGATGACCGCACCGACGGACCCATGACCGGAGACGAACGAGCGGTACTGGACCACTGGCTCGACCTCTACCGCGACACCGTCCTGCTCAAGATTGCGGGCTTGGACGCCGAACAGTTGTGCCGCCGATCCGTTACGCCTTCCACGATGAGCCTCCTGGGGGTCGTTCGGCACCTCACCGAGGTCGAGGCCTACTGGCTACGCGTCGTTCTCATGGACGAGCAGGATGTGCCGGACTACTACTGCATCCCCGACAGCCCCGACGGTGACTTCGACGACGTTGTTGCGACCACCGCTCTGGATGACGTCGCCGCTTACCAAACGGAGATCGCTCGAACGCGCGCCCTGGCCACCACGTGGACCGACCTCAACACTCCTGTGCGGGGTCTGCGCGAAGGCAAGCCCGTCAACCTGCGCTGGATCCTCACCCACCTCATCGAGGAATACGCCCGCCATTTGGGTCACATGGACCTTCTACGAGAGGCCATCGACGGCCGCACCGGGTACTGACTTTCGCCGAGGGTTCGCCACTCACACCAAGTCTCCGGGTAGGACCAATCACCACAACAAGGTCCCGTCACCGACAGCTCCTCCGGTGGTGAATCCCGTCCCGGTCACCGATGGCGAGTTCTATCGGTCGTTGCAACACGCCTGATTTTGTGAGGTGTTTCGGATGTGGACGAAGAAGGGAATGATCGATAAGCAAGCCCGGTTCTGGGTGTTGCTGGGACAGGGCTGCACGCTGATCGCGGCCTGTGATGCTGTCGGTGTGGATCGAGTTACTGGCCGCCGGTGGCGCAAGCTACGGGTGGGCGGATTCCGCGGAAGAAGCCACCACCCTCGGGGCGGTATCTGAGCTTGGAGGAGCGGCTACGCATCGCGGACCTTTATGTGGGTGGAGCTGGTGTGCGGGTGATTGCCACGCAGTTGGGTCGGTCACCGTCAACGGTCAGTCGTGAGCTGAGCCGTAACAGCCGCACTGGCGGTCGCCGGGTCCGAAGGTATGCTCCGTATGCGGCTCAGCAACGAGCAGAACTGTGTGGTCGCCGACCCAAGGCCAGCAAGTTCGAGCACCCGATGTTGGCATCGGTCGTGCAGGAAAAGTTATGCATCAAGTGGTCCCCTGAACAGGTCAGTGGCCATTTGGTCAGGACGTTCAGCCATCGGGAGCAGATGCGGGTGAGCCCGGAGACGATTTACCAGGCGTTGTACGTCCAAGGCCGCGGCCATTTGCGTGCTGACCTGCATCAACACTTACGTACCGGGCGTGCGGTACGCCGCCCCCGGCGCGCCACGGTCAAGGGCCCTTCGGGGAAGATCCCGGACATGATCATGATCAGCGAGAGACCCGCGGAGGTGAGTGATCGGGCCGTGCCTGGGCACTGGGAATCTCAATGTTGTTGTCAAGCTGCTTTCGGGTGTTCAGGGGCTGTGGCGGTGTAGGTGCGGTTGTCGCGTAGCAGTGCCCATAGGACGTCGACTCGGCGTCGGGCCAGGGCGATGGTGGCTTGGGTGTGGGTGCGTTTCTGTGCGCGTTTCTTGTTGTAGTAGT
>JALYUK010000078.1 GCA_030853805.1 Actinomycetota bacterium
AGCGAATACCGGGAGAAGTCGGCGAAGTCCAGCAGCAGCTCGCGGGCACGGTCGGGGTCGGTCCGCACGAACGAGGCAATTGCATTGAGTGCGTTGTAGACGAAGTGCGGGGAGATCTGAGCACGCATCGCCCGCACCTCGGCCTCCATCAGCCGGGTCCGTGAGGTGTCGCGCTCGGCGAGCTCCAGTTGGCTGGAGATCCATGCAGCGACCTCGGTGGCTGCGCGTACCAGGCTCGCCGAGGTGCTCTCGGCGAAAACCTGCAGCGTGCCGACCACGGTGTCCTGGACCACCAGCGGGCATACCACCGCCTTGCGTAGCGGGCACCCGGCCGCCTCGCAGTTGAAGGACCGGTGATCGTGGACGCTCGTCCCACCATCGAGGATGACGCGGCTCGCGAGTTCGGCGGCTCCTGCGGCATGAGCGGTCTCACCAGCGCCGTCCCAGGCCAGCAGGCCCTGCGTATCGGTCAGTGCAGCAGCTGTCGCGGGCAACAAGCTCCGCACGTGCCGGACCGATTCACCTGCCGACTCGGCACTGAGCCCACCCCGTAAGGCACCCGTCATCAACGTGGCGGTGTGCAGGGTCTGGAACGCCGCGCGATCGGCGGTGTTACCGAGCGGCGCGAGCCTACGACGCAAGCGCATGATGACCACCGATTCACTCTAGGGCGCGATCCCCGTGCTGCCGGGCTGACTACGCAACCCGGCAGCTGAAAGTGTCGGGCCTTTCGTCCCTGCCGGGACCAGTGCTCCTCCGACAAGCTGGAAGTCAACCCTCCGCCGGACCGGGTGGCGGGGAACCCACCGGAGGTACTGACCATGACGACAGAGTCGACCGACCGGATCGTGGTCGGCGTCGACGGCTCGCAGCCGAGTAAACACGCGCTGCAGTGGGCCGCATTCATCGCTGCTGCGACCGGCGCGAGCATCGAGGCCATCGCCGTGTGGCGGATGCCCGCGACTGCAGCGGGGCCGGGCTGGGCCGATGTGCCGGTCGAATGGGACAAGACCAAGGACACGGGCACCCAGCTGCATGCAGCTCTCGTCGAAGCCTTCGGGCAACACTTCCCGCCCACATTGACTGCGGTGGTGCGCGAGGGGAATGCGGCAAAGGTGTTGATCGACGCGAGTGCAGGCGCCCGGATGCTCGTCGTCGGCAGTCGCGGTCACGGCGGTTTCGTCGGTCTGCTGCTCGGATCAGTCAGCCACACGTGCACGGCACACGCGTCCTGCCCGGTTCTGGTCGTACGCGGGGAGAGTCCGCCCACGCTTCCGGCTCCCTGAATTCTCAGCCACACCGAATCTCAACCGCACCGAATCTCAACCGCACCGAAGGAAGTGGGTCAGCATGTCAACGCGAACAGAACAGCCTCGTATCGGTTGGACTGTGGATCCCCGCACCAGCCACCGACTCGGCATGGCTCATGCGACCGACAGTCGCACACACGTGGCGTTGTGCGGCGCGAGCGCGCCATACCTGGGGCAGCCGTGGCCGGTGTCGGGCGATGCGTGGCCGTCGTCCTACTGCCGGTGCCCAGCGTGCGCCCGGCGGCTCTATGCTGGCCGTTTCTGATAGTTGCCTGAATATCTCCGGTATTCTGGCTGGCTGTCGCAACGACCTTCAGCAAAGGAATAGACATGGTCTCCCCAGAAGCTCCCACCAACACGCCCACCACCCCTTCCACCGGCCGCATTGTTGTGGGCGTCGATGGTTCAGAGCCGTCCAGGCAGGCCCTTCGATGGGCTGCGTTTGTGGCATCCACCACTGGTTCGAGCATTGACGCCGTTGCCACCTGGCGGCTGAACGGCTTCACCGCCGGGCCCCGGTTGATGGACAACCCGGCGTCCTTCGATCGCTCGGGCGAGGTCGCCAAGATGCTCGACGAAACGATCGCCGAGGTCTTCGCTGACACCCCACCGGCGGCATTGAACCGCGTCGTGCAAGAGGGCAACGCCGCAACGGTCCTCGTCGAGGCCAGTAGGGACGCCGGAATGCTGATCGTGGGCAGCCGTGGACGCGGTGGCTTCGTCGGTCTGATGCTGGGCTCGGTCAGCACCGCGTGCTCCGCACACTCCAAGTGCCCCGTCATGGTCATCCACGGTGACACCCCCGCGCCACCGGCCCACTGAGGCTCGACAACGCCGGGGTGCGCACCCGTCAGGGGGTTGATCCCGAGGCGGGCTACCTCGTCGACTGGTCCGAGTTGTGCGGACTGCCGGTGTGCTCGGAGGACACAGCCGCCGGCAGATCTGCCTTCACCGAACTGGCGAGGATCAACAACGCCAGGATGGCCACCAGACCTGTGGTGACCATGCCGGTGTGCTGCAGCCCCCATGCTCGGTCGGCAAGTCCGACACCAACGATGGGCAGCGAGATGCCGACGTAGAGCACCGTGAACAGTGCCGAGGTGACTTCACCGCGTTGATCGGCGGGTGTCGGTCCCGTGATCAGCATCAGACCGGCCCGGAAACTGAGACCCTGGCCGATACCGGCGACCATTGCCGCCGCGACGATCAGGCTCATCGAGCGCAGTCCCAGCGCCGTGGCTAGGACCCCCATGCCTGCCGCGAGCAGGAGGCACCCGAGCGCCATCGCGCGGTTCAACGACAACCGCTCGACGCCGGCCTGACCGAGGACGGAGCCGAAGAAGATCAGGAACACCGTCGCGCCGATGGCCGCGCGGTCGTGGATACCGATCAACTGTCCAAGGGCTGAGGGTATGACGGCTCCGAAGAGTCCGAGAACGACGAAGCCGGCAAATCCGATCACCGAGGCACGCACGAACTGGGCACGCACCTGGGTGGGCACGGCGACGCGAGTGACGTGCAGCCGGAAGCCTTTACGTTCTTTAACGGTTTCGGGTGCGGCCCACAGCAGGACGGCTGCAGGCACCAGTAGGACAAGGTCGACGACGAAGACCGTACGTAGCGGGTACCCGACGTACTGCGCCACCAGTCCGGCGAGCAACGGTCCGAGACCGAGGCCGCCCATGTTGACGACGGTGGCCGCAAAAGTGGCCCGCGACCGGTCCGCGAAGTCGACCAGCTCGACCATTGCTGCGGTAGCGGTGCCGGTGAACAGACCTGCCGACAGGCCCGACAGCACCCGACCGATCAACAGCAGCGTCAGTCCGTCCTGCACCAGGAAGATCACCGCTGAAAGCGCTGACAACGCGACCCCGGCAAGTAGTACAGGTCGCCGTCCGATGCGGTCGGACAGCTCGCCGAGCAGGAGCAGGGCCACCAGCACTCCCGCGGCGTACACCGCGTAGATCACGGTGATCGTCAGATTGGAGATACTCAGCTGCTGGCGGTACAGCGGGTACAACGGGGTAGGCAACGTCGTTCCGACCATGGTCACCGCGAACGCAAAACCGATGCCTATGAGGCCCTTTCGAGATGCCGACATCGCTGCATTGTTCACCTATCCAGTCTGTCATGGCGACCACGGTCACCCGTGCGACGATCCCGTGATGACGATGTCTCTGCCGATCGGCGTTTTCCTCGATGATGAACCGCTGGATGCGCCATGGATCCGAGGGTGCCGGCGGGGTGCCGCTCCCGGCCCGCTGCTGCAGGTGCGCCGCGTCGATGACGCGACATTCATCCTTCGCGAATCGATGCGGGCGACCTGGGAGGCACCGTTCGTCTATCTGCTCCTCGGCGCGCGGCGCGCCTTGCTGCTGGACACCGGCGACGTCGCCGAGGCAGAGCGGATGCCGCTCGGAGCAACCGTCGGGTCGATCGTGGGCGACTGGGTCGCCGCGCATCGACTGAGCGACTATGAACTGGTGGTCGCGCACACCCACGGGCACAACGATCACACCCGCGGCGACGCGCAGTTCACCGGCGATTCGCCTGCCTACCCCTACCGCGCCACTGTCGTCGGCACAGCGGTCGAAAAGGTGCGGGAATTCTTCGGGTTCGACGCACCCGATTCCGCCACGCTCGATTCAGTGGTGCCGTTCGACCTGGGCGACCGTGAATTGTCGGTCACCCGCGTCCCGGGGCACGATGTTCGATCGATTGCAGTGATCGACCCGTCACGCGGCCTGATGTTCTCCGGTGACACCGCATACCCCGGGCGGCTCTACGTGCAGGACCTGACCGCGTTGCGGGACAGTCTGGACCGGATGCTGGCACTCGCCCACCGGCACCACCTGCGGTCGGTCCTGGGCGGGCACATCGAATACGGCGCCGATGGTGGTGAGCACCCGGTGGGCGTGCGGTTCCACGCTGACGAGCAGCCGTTGCCGCTCACCGTCGCGCAGCTGCAGCAGCTGCGCGATCTCGCACATCGGGGCTCCACCGTGACCGGTGTCGTGGCGGGCAGCCCGATGAGCCTGTGGATCGGCTCGTGCAACGGCGCGAAGGTGAAACTGGCGGGCGCAGCTGCGGTACGTCGATTACGCGGCATCGGCTGACCGAGCCACCGCCTGTACCTGGTCAGCTGGCTTGACCGACAAGTTATAGGACTACCGTGCGGGCATGTCGATTCCTTCCGCCGCACCGCGTGGTATGCCCAGCCTGCTGCGCGCCGCACGCAGCACCTACGTACGATCGGTGCGCCGGTCACTCACCAGCGACGGCTACGACGATGTCCCCCGCAACGGTGCCTTTGTGCTCGCGACCGGCCTCGATCGATCGTCGGCCACCGCCGTGCAGGACGCCCTCGGCATCACCAAACAGGCCGCCAGTCAGCTCATCGACACGCTCGTGGTCCGCGGGTACCTGGAGCGCCACCCCCACCCGAGCGATCGACGTCGCACCGAATTGGAGTTGACCGATCGCGGCCACGGCGCGGCAGCAGCCGTGCGCAGAGGTGTCGGCTCGGTCGAGCACGAACTGGCGCACCATCTCTCGGCCCAGGCCCGCGGTGAACTACGCGCGGCCCTCGGCCTACTGGCCGATCTCGGCGGCCCGGGTAGTGCGGCGCAAAGCGCGCCGCAGGAGCAGCCTGTGCGGCTGATGCGCGTTGCTCCGGTCTTTCCGGTGACCGATGTCGAACGCTCGCTGGAGCACTACGCAACACTGGGATTCCGTGTCGAGCCCTACCCCGACGGTGGATACGGATTCGGGCAGCGTGATGGAGTCGGCATCCATTTCAACGCGGTGCCCGACCTGGACCCGGCCACCAACAACAACGCCCTCTACCTCTATGTGTCCGACGCCGACGCCCTTGCCGCGCAATGGAGCTCCCCAGGGATCGGCGGTGAGACCATCCCACCCGTCGACACCGACTACGACATGCGCGAGGGCGCCCACCTCGACCCCGACCGCAACCTCATTCGGTTCGGCGCGCCACTGGTCCGCAGCTAGCGGTCCTCAGGCAGCGCCGCTCAGGCGCGTACGAGATGCGTTGTGCTCGTGCCGCTGTCTCGGTTGCTGTCACTGTTGTTGTCGCCGAGATCTATCACCAGCGCACCGGTCGGCGCACCGTGCGGCGTCCAGCCTTCCCCGTCGTGCGCGATGCCGTAGAAAGTGGCCGGCCCGCCGTACAACCGCACGTCTCCGATCGAGTCCTCGAACGCTTCGTGCAGGTGACCGCTCAGCAGGATCAGCGGGTGCCCGTGCTCGCAGAGGCGTTGCTCCAGCTCATCGGCACCGGTAAGGGTGAACCACGGATGGGTGCTGCGTGAGCGGGGCGGGTGGTGCATGAGCATGACCGTCGGGCCGTCGCAAGCCTGCAGGACCCGCAGAATGTCGTCGGCACGCCCGGCGATCTCACCGGGCACGTTGGTCACGGCGCCGCGAATGCTCCACTTCCCCAGCGTTGCCGGAGCAGACCCGAATACGGTACGAACGATGTCGGTGTCGTCGTGGTTGCCCGGCACGGCGAGGAGAACCGGGGCGACCGGCTCGACCAGCTGCCGGACCCGGCGGACGGCCTCCAGCGATGCATCGTCCGCGATGTCACCGGTGAGGACGACGGCGTCATACGGCCCGTAGGATCTCGCGGCTTCCAACACCGCGACCAGCCTCGCCTCCGGGTCGATGCCCGGGTGCGGCGACACCGACCCAGGGCCTAGCAGGTGAGTGTCGGACAGCTGCAGCAGACGAGTCATGTGCGGGCAGCCCGCTCAGACCGTGAAGAGCTGGGTGATGTCGCGGAACGCCTTGAACTCCATCGCGTTACCCGAGGGGTCCAGGAAGAACATCGTCCACTGCTCACCGGGTTCGCCTTCGAAACGCAGGTAGGGCTCGATGACGAACTCGGTGCCCGCCGCACGCAGCCGTGTCGCCATGGCGTGGAAGTCGTCGACATCGAGTACGAGGCCGAAATGCGGGACCGGCACCTCGTGCCCATCGACCGCGTTGGTCCCCGCCACGGCACTGCGCAGCCCGTCGACCTGATGGGTGACGAACTGGTGACCGGACATGTTCCAGTCCGTCCAACGCTCGGCCGAGCGACCACGCGCGAAGCCCAGCACCTCACCGTAGAAACGTCGGGCCGACTCGATGTCGTGCACGGGGATGGCGAGGTGGAAGGGCGGCAGGGTCGCAGACGTCATACGAGCACTATTGCCTCGCAAGCTGTGCCATGCCAGCCAATGCCGACGAGACCGGCTGCGTGCCGATCAGGAATCACTGATGGGCCCTCGTCCTGCGGTTTACAGTTCTCGGGTGCAGACTGCAACGCGCGGCGGGTTCGCGACGACCTACGCAAGAGGTTGGCATGCCCTCGTCGCAGCCGTGACGGGATCGGCTCTGGTCTTCCAACTCATCCTGGTGATCAACGGCGCAGCAGTGTTGGTCGCGACCGAGCCGCCGAGCACCGGCGAGCGACTGATCCGTTTCTTCAGCTACTTCACGATCCTGAGCAACCTGCTGGTCTTCTACACCAGCGCCACCTTGGCGACGGAGCCTTCTAAGAGCGGCCGTGTCTGGAATGTGTTGCGACTGAACGCAATGGCGGGAATCGTCGTCACCGGGATCGTGCACTGGTTCTTCCTTCGCCCGATCTTGCACCTGAGTGGCGGGCCGTACGTCGCGGATAAACTCGTGCACGTTGTCGTACCGCTGTTGGCAGTCATCGGCTGGGTCGCCTTCGGGCCGCGGCATCGGATCAGCTGGCGGATCTTCCTCCCATCGCTGATCTATCCCATTGCCTGGGTTGCCTTCACCCTGGTTCGGGGGGCGGCCTCGGGGTGGTACCCCTATCCGTTCGTAGATGTCGGGCTGCACGGCTACGGCGTCGTCACTTTGAACTGCCTGGGCATTGCAGTGCTGCTTCTGGGCGTTTCGGCTCTGCTGCTGTATGCCGACCGCTTGCTCGGTCGACGCACCACTACCCCTGAGCCCAGCCGGTAGGCGGATTACCCAGCTGCTGATGCGATACCAGTGCTGTAGTCATGCGACGGCTCTTGTCATGCGACGGCTCTGACAGACGGCATCAGGCCAGGAGTGAGATCCCAGGTGACACCGGTGGCCTCGACCCGCGCAGTGAGCAGGTCACGGTGCACGATCGTGTGATGTCGAGCGCAGAGCAGTGCTGCATTGGCGAGATTCGTGTCGCCGCCACACCACCACGGATTCACATGATGTGCATCGCACCAGTCCGGTGGCCGATCACAGTCGGGGAACGTGCATCCGCCGTCCCGGTGGATGATCGCCGCGCGTAGCCCGCCGGTGAAGAGGCGTCTGGCCCGCCCGACGTCCAGTGGTTCGGACCGCCCGCCAAGGACCATCGGGATGATGTCGGCGTCGCAGGCCAACCTGCGAAGCGTGCCGGGGTCGAGATGGTCGCCGTCGCTGGTGCGCCCGACACCCGGTAGGTAGGTGGGCAGTCTGCCCGCTTCCTGCAGGCCGGACAGCAACGTTTTGTAGTCGAGGGTGACGACCACTTTCGCCGTTCCGTTGACCTCACCGACAGCCCGCCCGGCGGCGCTGTCCAGGACATCGGCAGCAGTTTCCACCAGACGCACCAGAGCACCCGCACGGCGGTTGGCAGGGGTACGCAGATCGCGGTCGGGGGCGCTGCCCGCACCCTTGAGAGTCGCTTGACCTTCGGGGCAGGGCTGTGGCGCTGGCGCCGACAGGAACTGCAACGCGTGTTTGACCGTCGCGGCATGCCCGGCGGACAGATCTGCTTCGAACCGGGTCAACCCGCACTGCAGCTCGAACCAGCGCACCGACTCGCGCCGCTGCTGGACCTCTTCGTCATGCACCAGTTGCTCCGGAGCGAATTGACCGATGATCCGAGTGCTGAGTTCGGTCAATGCCCGTGACCCGAAACCGGTCAATGAGAGATACCGCAAGAGCATCTGGTCGCGGTCCGCACCCGGCAACTGCGCGCAGACCCGCGGCACCTCCCGTAACGCGACCAACGCAGCGGACACCGACGCAGACCCTGCGGCAAGGCTTTGCGCTACGACCAGATTGCGCGGTTGAGCACATTGCGTCGCAACCGCACCGACCCGGCGGATGACGACCGGGTCAACCCCACGAGCACGCTGCGCCACCCAGCCGGGTGCGCCTGTCGCCGTCGACCGGTCGACTGTCCCGCGCGTCAGGGCATCTGCGGCCACCAAGGCCGCCACATTCTCTGCGCGCCCCGCGACCCCCAACAGCGACCCCACTGCGTCCGCCAACTCGACTTCGTTCAGCTGATGAAGCGCACCGGGCCACTCCCTCAGCGACGCAACGAACGCTTCCAACACCGCGAGCAGTCGCGCACCCGTTCCAGGTCCAGCAGGAGCAATTTCCGGGGGTGGCGCCAGCGCGGTATCGATACTTGATGTACTCACTTTGTGCCCCTTTCCACGCCGCCGGAATGGTTCGGACTGATGTACTTATCGTAACCATGTTCGATCATTTCAGCAAGGCATATCCAGACCGAATTCGTCTGCCGGACATGAGATTTCGCGGAAAAGTTATCCACATCCCCCGCCAGAAATTGCCTGGTCAGGAAAGTTATCCACACATCAAGTTCTAATTATTGACAGTTTTTGTCGGCTCTTCGGATTTCAGCGTGGTTGGGGGCTTTTCGGTAGGGGCGGTTTCCTGATGCTGCGAGGAGGATCCTGAGGCGGTAGTGCTCGAAGGTGCGGAAGCCGTGGGCCAGGCGGCGGGTCTTTTCGATGATCAGGTTCACGGCTTCGGTTCCGCCGTTGCTGATGCGGTGGGTGTCGAATCGGGCCAGGACGTGCTCGCGCCACATTCTCAGCGTCCGGCCCAGGCGGGCGACTTCGGGGATCGGACAGGTCGGGAACGATTCGATGACCTTGACCGCAATCGCTCTGCCATCGGTGGGTTTCTCAGCTTGGTACATCGAGCGGACCTGCTGGTAGCAGTGCCACGCCAACGTCACTTCCCAGGTCGGGTCCCCGGCGAGCAGGCAGGCGTCGAGTGTGGCGAACTGCTTGACCGACAGGTGCTCAGACCCGCGGCGTAGCAGCCCGCAGATTTTGTACAGCGGATCGTCTTTGTGACCGCGCCGCCCCAGGGTGTCGTGTTGGACCCGGCGGCGGACCTCGTCCAGGACTTGGGTACCGAGTTTGACGACGTGGAACGCGTCCAGGACCGCGACGGCGTCGGGGAGTTCGTCGCGGATCGCGTTGGCGTACCCGCGGAATGGGTCCAGGGATGCTTGTTTCACCCCGGCGATAAACGCCGGGTCCTGGTGTTTGAGCCAGCCGGCGTACGCGGTCCCGGTCCGGCCGGGGACCACGTCCAACAACCGGGCATGCAACCGGCCGTATTCGTCACGGGTGAGGTCGACCATCCCGGTCACCGCG
>JALYUK010000130.1 GCA_030853805.1 Actinomycetota bacterium
ACTGAGAACGAAGATCTGACAGGCAAACTGGAGGACAGTCGCCGCTCCAGCGGGGTAGCCGGTAAGGACAGCGGGTCGACACCCGCGAGCGCGGCTTCGGGGATCCCGGATGTGAAACCGGCCAAGAGCGATGACGCCGACAAGACCCAGACGATCCCTGCGGTGGCTCTGTCCAAGGATGCCCCGGCAGCCGACGGTTCGGCTTCCGACGCCGCGCTGGTCAAGGCTCGTGAAGACCTCGCCGCGGCACGTCGCGAGTTGCAGGTCGCCAAGGATGATCGTGAGAAGGTCCGTCGCGATGTAGTGCAGGCGCAGGAACGTCTGGCGGCCCTGCAAAAGCAGATCGAGCAGGTCGAGGCGGGCTCCAAAGAGCGGGTCCAGAGCGCGGAGAAGCGAGCCCTTGCGGCCGAGTCGGCTGCTGAGTCCAAGGTGCAGGCGGCCGGCCAACCTCACGACGCGTCGGCGGCAGCCAAGGTCGCGCCCGCTGGGGCTGACAGCGCCGCAGGCGTTATCGCACTGGCGCAGCGACTGCACGACGAGCACGTCCGCGAAGGCGAGATGACCCGTGATCAATTGATCAGTGAGGCGCGCGAAAAGCACGCTGCGATGATCAACGAGGCCACCGCCACGCGCGAAAAGCTGCTGTCCGAAGGTAAAGCCACCCACGACGAGCTCATCGGCACCGGTCAGAGCAAGCACGATGAGCTGATCGGTGAGGCCACCACGAAGCACGACGAGCTGATCGGCACGGGCCAGGGCAGGCATGACGAGCTCATCAGCACCGGGCAGAGCCGGCACGACGAACTCATGCGGCAGGCCAATGACCGTTCGACGGGCCTGGTCAAGGAGGCCGAGGAACGCAAGGCGCGCATCCTGGGCCAGCTGACCTCGGAGCGCGAAGAGATCAGCACCGGCATCCAACGGTTGCAGAGCTTCGAGAACGACTACCGGTCCAAGTTGAAGGGTTTCATCGAGGGTCAGCTGCAGGATCTGAACCACGGCGGGGACTCCACGCCGGAGGATTCCAAGGACGCCCAGAAGTAGCTCCGTACGACCGCCATCAATGGCCCTGCACCGACGGTGCAGGGCCATTGTGCTGCGTCCAACAGCAGGAACACGGGACGCCCAGGTCGGCGAGTCGACTCCCCGTTACGGCGTGGCGCAAGGGTCGGTGCAGCGCGGAAGGGGTCTTATCGCCTAGTCTGCGGCAGACATATCGAGCGGGCATCAGTTGCACGTTCGGACTCATCCGTAGAGAAGGCCGCCGTGAACCGACCAAACTCGCCCACCGCCCCGTCCGAACCAGCGGCGCAGTCCGCCGCGGGTTCCTCTAGTGAGCACTTCCAGGTACGCGAAGACGAAACGCCCTGGACGAACGAGGAATTGGCGGGCGTCAAAGACGAACTCGAAGCGGATGTCGCCAAGCTCACCAGTGAGCTGGCCGGCATGGAGCACGAAATGGCGGACCTGATCAGCGACAGCGGGGACGGCGCGGGGGACGACCACGCCGACGCGGGTGCCAAGTCCTTCGAGCGCGAGCATGAATTCTCCCTTGCAGACAACTCCCGTCAGATGCTGGAGCAGTCCGAGCACGCTCTGGAGCGCATCGCGGACGGCACGTACGGAATCTGCGAGGATTGCGGCACCCCCATCGGCAAGCTTCGTCTGCAGGCCTTTCCGCGTGCGACCCTGTGCATGCAATGCAAACAAAAACAGGAACGCCGCTGACCACGCACGCGCCTCGACGTAGGCCCCGCCCTCGACTGCTCGCGCTGCTCGTGGCGGTAGGGGTGAGCGGCTACGCACTCGACCAGGGCACCAAAGCCTGGGCGGTGGCGGGACTGGAGCCCGGCGTCCGACGCTCACTGGTCGGGTCGCTGCTACAGCTGAATCTCACCCGCAACGCGGGTGCGGCCTTTTCGATGGCGACCAACGCCACGTGGCTGCTCACCTTGATCGCGATCGTCGTGATCGGGGTGACGGTGTTCGCCGCCCGCAGGTTGGGCAGTGTCGGATGGGCGGCGGCGCTGGGACTGCTCCTCGCCGGTGCCTGCGGCAACCTGACCGATCGCTTCGTGCGCGCCCCCGGAGGCGGTCAGGGGCACGTGGTCGACTTTCTGGAGCTACCGCACTGGCCGATCTTCAACGTTGCCGATATGTGCGTGGTGACCGCAGCTGCGTTGATCGCCCTCCTCGCCGTCCGGGGGGTCTCACTTGACGGGACTCGCGCATCGAACGACACGGACGCACCAGGTTCCAAGGGCGCAGGTGAGACCGATGAGCAGTGAACTGAAGGCGATGCCGGTGCCCGAGGGGCTCGAGGGCGAGCGCGTCGACGCGGCCATCGCGCGTCTCCTGGGCCTGTCCCGCAGCCGAGCCGCCGCTCTGAGCGCGGATGGTCTGGTCACCCTGGATCAACGGGTCGTGGGTAAGTCGGACCGGGTGAGTGCCGGTCAGTGGCTGGAGGTCCAACTACCGCAGGTTCGGTCCGGCCCTGCTGTCGTGCCGCGCGCCGTCCCGGGGATGAGCATCGTGCACGACGACAGCGAGCTGGTCGTGGTGGACAAGCCTGCGGGGGTAGCGGCCCATCCGAGCGTGGGTTGGGACGGGCCTGACGTTGTCAGCGGACTGGCCGCCGCCGGGTACCGGATATCGACGTCCGGCGCAGCCGAACGGCAGGGCATCGTGCAACGCCTGGACGTGGGCACCAGCGGTTTGATGGTCGTAGCGAAGAGCGAACGTGCCTACACGGTCCTGAAGCAGGCATTCCGAGACCGCACTGTCGACAAGACGTATCACGCCCTCGTGCAGGGCCTGCCCGATCCCCTGGAGGGCACGATCGATGCCCCGATCGGGCGTCACCCGGCTCACGACTACAAGTTCGCCGTCCGCAGCACCGGCCGCGACAGCGTGACGCATTACGAGGTGCTCGAGGTCTTCCGCGTCGAACGCCTCATGTCGTTGGTGACCATTCACCTGGAGACGGGTCGTACGCACCAGATCCGGGTGCACTTCGCGGCTCTGCACCACCCGTGCGTCGGCGACCCGATGTACGGAGCGGACCCCACCGTGGCGCGTCGGCTCGGCCTGTCCAGGCAGTGGCTGCATGCCAGACGCCTGGGGTTCATCCACCCGGGGTCGGGAGAGTACGTGAGCTACGAGAGCCCCTATCCCCAAGACCTGCAGGATGCGCTGGACCTCGTGCGCGCGACCGGCTGAGACCGCCCAGCAACGTATCGACGGCGATCGGCGAGTACCACGCGCCTCATTCGTCACTGTGCGCGCGGTCTCGCCGCGACTGTCAGAGGACCGACCTAGACTCATCGCGATGTCCACTTCGTCTGCTGGCAATTTCGTGCACCTGCATGTGCACACCGAGTACTCCACCCTCGACGGTGCGGCCAAGATCAAGCCGATGTTCGCCGAGGTGGAGCGGTTGGGCATGCCCGCGATCGCGATGTCCGATCACGGCAACATGTTCGGGGCGTATGAGTTCCAGCAGGCCGCGAAGGATTCACCGGTCAAGCCGATCATCGGCATCGAGGCGTACGTAGCACCATCGACGCGGCATTCGCGCACTCAGGAATTCTGGGCAGGTTCGCGTGAACGCGACGCGAACGTCGACGGTGAAGGCGGCAAGGACGTCTCCGGCGGTGGTCGATACACCCATATGACGATGTGGGCCGCGGACGCGCAGGGGCTGCGCAACCTCTTCCGACTCAGTTCGCTGGCCTCTTTCGAGGGCTATTACATGAAGCCCCGAATGGACCGTGAGCTCTTGGCGCAATACGGCCGCGGGATTATCGCGACAACGGGGTGCCCTTCGGGTGAGGTACAGACCCGGTTGCGGTTGGGGCAGTACGACGAGGCGATCGCCGCCGCGTCCGCGTACCAGGACATCTTCGGTGCGGAGAACTACTTTCTGGAGCTGATGGACCACGGCCTGTCGATCGAGCGTCAGGTACGCGACGGGTTGCTGAAGATCGCCCGCGACCTGCATATCCCGCTGCTGGCCACCAACGACAGCCACTACGTCACCGAGGACCAGGCCGACGCGCACGACAATCTGCTGTGCGTCGGGGTGGGTAAGAACAAGGACGACCCGAACCGCTTCAGGTTCTCCGGCTCCGGGTACTACCTCAAGACCGCAGCGCAGATGCGTGAGCTGTTCGCGGAGTTGCCGGAAGCCTGCGACAACACCCTCGTGATCGCCGAGCGGATCGGTGACTACAGCGAGGTCTTTGCACCGGTCGACCGGATGCCGCAGTTCCCCGATGTGCCGCAGGGCCAGACGCAGGGTTCGTTCCTGCGCGAGAAGATCAAGGTCGGTCTGGGTCTTCGGTACGGCGAGCAGCCGCCGGTCGAGGTGCTCGAACGGGTCGAGACCGAGATGGCCGTCATCGAGCCGATGGGGTTCTCCTCCTACTTCCTCGTGGTGGCAGATATCTGCCAGTACGCCAGGGACAACGGGGTGCCGGTAGGTCCGGGTCGTGGGTCGGCGACCGGGTCGATGATCGCCTACCTGACCCGGATCACCGAGCTGGATCCGATCGAGCACAAGTTGCTCTTCGAACGGTTCCTGAACCCTGAGCGAATCAACCCCCCGGACGTCGACCTCGACTTCGATGACCGGCAGCGCGACAAGATGGTCCGCTACGTCATCGACAAGTACGGCACCGAGTACACCGCGCAGGTCAACACCTTCAGCACCATCAAGGCCAAGGCTGCGGTCAAGGACGCCAACCGCATCCTGGGCTTTCCCTTCGCCCTCGGTGAACAGATCAGCAAGGCAATGCCACCGGATGTGATGGGTAAGGG
>JALYUK010000214.1 GCA_030853805.1 Actinomycetota bacterium
TCTGGTTCGATGCGGTGATCGGCTACCTGTCGGCGTCGATCGAATGGTCGCGCCGGATCGGCGAGCCGCAGCGGTGGCGCGAATGGTGGAACGATCCGGCGGCCCGGTCCTACTACTTCATGGGCAAAGACAACATCGTCTTCCACTCCCAGATCTGGCCGGCAGAGCTGTTGGCCAACAACGGAGCCGGTAGCCGCGGTGGGCAGCCGGGGGAGTTCGGGGAGTTGAACCTGCCCACTCAGGTCGTCTCCTCGGAGTACCTGACGATGGAGGGCACCCAGTTCTCGACCTCGCGCGGTCACGTGATCTACGTGCAGGACATGGTGGCGCGGTACGGCCCCGACGCGCTGCGCTATTTCATCAGCGCCGCCGGACCGGAGATGCAGGATTCGGACTTCACCTGGGCGGAGTTCGTGCAGCGCAACAATTCCGAGCTGGTGGCCGGATGGGGCAATCTGGTCAACCGCACGGCGTCGATGATCGCCAAGAGTTTCGGGCAGATCCCGACGCCGGGACCGTTGCAGCCGATCGACGAGGCGCTGCTCGATGGCCTCCTCGCCGGTTTCGAGCAGGTCGGCCAGCTGATTGAGGCGCATCGCCAGAAGGCCGCCCTGCAGGAGGCGATGCGGCTGGTCCGCGAGGCGAACAAATACGTCACCGACACCGAGCCCTTCAAACTCAAGGGCGACGACGAGCGCGAGCGGCTCGCTACGGTGCTGCACACCCTGGCGCAGGCGGTCAGCGATCTGAACATCATGCTCGCTCCGTTTCTGCCAGGTAGCGCCAACACGATCCACGCAGTGTTCGGCGGCGAGGGCGTCTTCATGCCGATGCCGCGTGTGGAGCAGGTCCGCGACCTGGATGCGCCCGAGCGCACCTACCCCGTCATCACCGGCGACTACACCTCGACGCCGCGGTGGGCGCGGCGCGCGATCGTGCCTGGCACGCCCGTTGCCAAGCCGGTGCCGGTGTTCACCAAACTCGACCCGTCGGTGGTCGATGACGAATTGGCCCGGTTGCGAGGCGAGCTGCCGTGAGCAAGGGCCACGAGACCGGCGCCCGCAGCGTGCCGCCACCGGCGCCGGAACCGTTGCCGGTAGCTGTTGTCGACAACCACACGCACTGGGACCTGGGGCGCGGTGACGAGAGTCCACCCGACGTCGCTGCAGCGATCGGGGCAGCCAGGGCAGTCGGGGTGGACAGGTTCGTGCAGGTCGGCTGCGACCTGCGGGGAGCGCGGTTCACCGCGCAGGTCGTGCAGCAGTTCCCGGAGCTACTCGGCGCGGTCGCCCTGCACCCGAACGAGGCTCCAGTACTGGTGGCTCGAGGAGAGTTCGACGCCGCTTTCGCCGAAATTGCAAGCATCGCGGGGCAACCCCGCATCCGTGCGGTCGGTGAAACGGGGCTGGACTACTTCCGCACCGACGACGACGGGCGACCGGCTCAGCAGGCTTCGTTCCGCGAGCACATCGAGCTCGCCAAGCGCCTGGGCAAAGCCCTGCAGATCCACGACCGCGACGCGCACGAAGACGTGTTGCGCATTCTGAACGAACAGGGCGCACCCGACCGCACGGTTCTGCACTGCTTCTCCGGTGATGCGGCGATGGCCCGTGAGTGCGTCGACCGCGGTTATTTCCTCAGCTTCGCCGGCACCGTGACGTTCAAGAATGCGCAGGGTCTACGGGACGCGCTCGCGGTGACACCGCTGGAGAATCTGTTGGTCGAGACGGACGCACCGTTCCTCACTCCGTCACCGCACCGAGGTGCGAGCAACGCCTCCTACCTCATTCCGCTGACGGTCCGAGCGATGGCGACCGTGCTCGGTGTCGCGGTGCCTTTGCTTGCAAAAGCGTTGTCCGACAACAGCGAACGCGTCTACGGACCCTGGTGATCTGCGGTCACGCTCTTACAGTGTGGTGTATCTTTCGTTACCAAAACTTGACCTTGTCGTGCTTCTGACCCATCGTTGGGGAGTCCAACCCGGGAGCAACTGTCTCTCGGACGGGGTCCGCGCTGACGCGTAGTGTCCCGATGACAACGGCGGGGGCCTGCGTCATCAGTAGCCGATCTGTACGACGTGGGCATTGCGCTCGCGCCGACATCGCTGCGCGTCCGAAGAGAAGTCGTGACGTCCGGGCCAGTTCGTTCCCGGAGATTTTGTGACTTCTCGTCCCACCCTGTCCACCCGTTTCCCCCGTCGCGCATCCTTTGCTGCAGTAGCTGTAGCCGGCGCGACCGTGCTCGCCGCATGCGGCGGCGCAGGCACCGGCAACACCGCCGCATTCGTGCCCACCAGCAGTACGTCGGCTCCCAGCAGCGCCCCGAGTGCTGCCAGCCCTTCCAGTTCCCCCTCCACGTCCTCGACGTCGAGCTCTACCACGAGTTCCACGTCGAGCTCCACCACGAGCCGGGCGGCCCAGAAGAAGGTCTCCCGCTCCACCGTGCGCCCGACCGCATCGGTCAGTGTCGTGACCGACACCGTCCGGATTGCGCCGAACACCGTGCGTCGCACGGACTCGACTCTGGCCAAGGGCAGGCAGAAGGTGCTACGCGCAGGCGTGTCGGGTATTCAGCAGGTAACGACCCGTCGTACCTCCGTCGGCCAACGGGTCACCGCATCCAACGTCATCAAGCGTGTCACCACCAGAGCCGCTGTCGACCGCATCATCGCGTTCGGTACCAAGGCAGCGGTCACCCGCCCGCCGCGCACCACCCCACCCGTCAGCACCCCGCCCACCGGTGGCGGTGGCTCCAGCACCAGCGGACTGGACCTGCGTCGCTCCGGCATGTGGAACAAGATCGCGGCCTGCGAGTCCGGCGGAAACTGGTCGATCAACACCGGTAACGGCTACTACGGCGGGTTGCAGTTCAACGCCCAGACCTGGTTGGCCAACGGTGGTGGCCGATTCGCGGCGCGCGCCGATCTCGCATCGCGCGGTCAGCAGATCACCATTGCCAACCACCTGTACGACCAGGCCGGCGGCTCACCGTGGGGCTGCGCCTGATCAGCACCATGGCTCAGGCAACCCCGAGAGGCTCAGCTGAACGTGAGCCCCTCGGGGTTTGCTGTGCCACCGCCAGCGTCACGTTCACCGTAGGGTGGCGCGGTGACAACACCGCAGAGCGATGGTCTGCTCAGCGCCACCCAGGTGCGAGGGCTCGCGACCGAGCTCGGACTGCGACCCACCAAGCAGTGGGGCCAGAACTTCGTCATCGACGCCAATACGGTACGCAAGATCGCCCGGCTGTCCGGCGTCGGTCCCACAGATCAGGTGGTCGAGGTCGGCCCGGGGTTGGGCTCGCTCACGCTGGCGCTGCTGGAGCGGGCGGGTGGCGTGACGGCCGTCGAAGTCGATCCCAAGTTGGCGCGACGCCTGCCGGTGACCGTGGCGCGGTTCGCGCCGACGCGCGCTGCGAATCTGCAGGTGGTGCACGGCGACGCGCTGCGTACCCGGGAGTTGCCGGATCCGGCGCCGGTCGCGCTGGTCGCCAACCTTCCCTACAACGTGTCCGTGCCGGTGGTGCTGTCCTACCTCGAGTGGTTCCCGAGCATCACGCGGGTGCTGGTGATGGTGCAGTGGGAGGTCGCCGAGCGGCTGGCCGCGCCGCCCGGCAGCCGCACTTACGGCGTCCCGAGCGCCAAAGCCGCCTGGTACGCGCAGGTGCGCCTCGTGGACCGCGTAGGGCGCAACGTCTTCTGGCCGGCGCCGAATGTCGACTCCGGGCTGGTGGAGATGATCCGACGCGAGCCACCCGAGACGTCGGTAACGCGCGACGTCGTCTTCAAGGTCATCGACGCGGCATTTGCCCAGCGTCGTAAAACGCTGCGGTCAGCACTGGCCACCTGGGCAGGTAGCCCGGTGCTGGCCGAACAGGCGTTGCGGGCCGCAGGGGTGGATCCCGGGCTGCGCGGTGAGCGTCTCGGCATCGATGAGTTTGCCGCGATCGCCGCGCATCGTCCGGCATAGTGGGCGCCATGTCACCGGATCCGTCCAGGCTCGCCGTTCGAGTCCGCGTGCCTGCGAAGGTCAACCTGGAGCTACGTGTCGGGCCACTGCGCGATGACGGATTCCATTCGCTCGCAACGGTCTTCCACGCCGTCGACTTGTTCGACGATGTCTACGTCACGCCCGCCGCGCACTGGGGGTGCACCGTTCGAGGTCCCTACGCCGACCGCGTGCCGGCCGGCCCGGACAACCTCGCCGTCCAGGCAGCCCAGCGGCTGGCCCGGCAGGTCGGTATCGAAGAAGCCCTGCAGATCGACATCGACAAGCGAATTCCGGTCGCGGGCGGGATGGCCGGCGGGTCGGCCGACGCCGCAGGCGCTCTGGTCGGTGCGGATGCACTCTGGATCCTGGGGCACGAACCAGCACAGTTGATGCAGGTCGCAGCTCAGGTGGGGTCGGACGTGCCGTTCGGTATCGCCGGCGGCACCGCGCTCGGAATCGGTCGCGGCGAGCAGCTGGTGCCGGTGTTGGCGCATGTCGATCTGTACTGGGTGTTCGCCCTGCAGCACGAGGGTCTGTCCACCGCGCGGGTGTACGCGGAATGCGACCGGCTGCGCGCCGGGCAGGTTGTGCACGAGCCGCAGCCGTCGCAATCCCTGATGGCGGCGCTGCGTTCCGGCGAGGTGGATGCGGTGGCGGCGCAGTTGCAGAACGACCTGCAACCGGCGGCCCTGTCGTTGATGCCGCGGCTGCAGCAGGTCCTCGACGCGGGGCTGGCAGCGGGTGCCCGCGGCGCGATCGTGAGCGGATCCGGCCCGACGGTCGCATTTCTGTGCGCCGATCGCCGTGCGTCGGTGGATCTGACGCGGGCCCTGAACGCCTCCCAGGTGGCCGATGAGATCGTGTCGGCGGTGGGCCCGGCGCCGGGCGCGCACGTCGTGACTCACCCGCACGGCGTCTGACCGGGCGGATCTGGCCTAACCTTTTCCCATATGCCAAATCTTCTTGCCTGCGAGCGGGTATCCCTCGCGCTGGGCACACGTCAACTGCTGGACGAGGTCTCTCTCGGGATAGGCACCGGAGACCGGATCGGTGTGGTCGGGCGCAACGGGGACGGCAAATCGACGCTGCTCCGGGTGCTCGCCGGCATCCAGGAGGCCGATGACGGTCGGGTCACCCGGGTCGGTGGTCTCAGCGTCGCGATGCTGAGCCAGGACGACTCACTGGACCCGGCCAGTCGCGTGCACGACGCGGTGGTCGGCGACCGCGCTGAGCACGAGTGGGCCGCCGACTCCAGGGTGCGCGACATTCTGGACGGACTCCTGGGTGGGGTGGGCTTCACAGGCGTCGGGGGACCGGATGCCACCGTGGGGCCGTTGTCGGGCGGGGAACGACGCCGGGTCGCCCTAGCGCGTCTGCTGATCGACGACCCGGCGTTGCTTTTGCTGGACGAGCCGACCAACCACCTCGACGTGGAAGGTGTGCAGTGGCTTGCTGCGCATCTGGTGCGTCACCGGGCCGGTAGCTCCGGCGCCTTCGTGGTGATCACTCACGACCGGTGGTTCCTGGATGAGATCGCCTCGCGCACCTGGGAGGTGGTGGACGGCGGTGTCGAACAGTACGAGGGTGGCTACGCGGCCTACGTGCTGGCAAAGAACGAGCGTGACCGGATGGCCTCGGTCACCGAGGAGCGCCGCACCAACCTGATGCGTAAAGAGCTTGCGTGGTTGCGTCGCGGTCCGCCTGCCCGCACCAGCAAACCGCGCTTCCGCATCGACGCGGCCAACGAGTTGATCGCAGGTGAGCCCGATCCGCGTAACTCCGTCGAGCTGGTCCGGTTCGCCACGACCCGGCTCGGCAAAGACGTCATCGATCTGATCGACGCGACGATCAGTTTCGACGGACGCCCGATCGTGGATCGCCAGACCTGGCGGCTGGCGCCGGGAGAACGCACCGGCATCGTCGGGGCCAACGGCGCGGGCAAGTCCACCCTGCTGCGCGCGATCGAGGGCACCCAGCCCATCGACGCGGGCAAACGCAAGCAGGGCAAGACCGTCTCCCTGGCGATGCTGACCCAGGAGGTCCGCGAGTTGGAGCAGCTCGACGGCATGCGCCTGATCGACGCGATCACCGATGTGAAGTCGTTCATCATGCTCGAGGGCAAGGAGGTCAGCGCGAGCAGTCTGGCCAAGCGGCTCGGTTTCGACGGTCCGCGCCAGCAGACCCGGGTGGCGCAGCTGTCCGGTGGGGAACGTCGGCGGCTGCAGTTCCTGCGGCTTCTCATGCAGGAACCCAACGTGCTGCTGCTGGACGAACCCACCAACGATTTGGACATCGAGACGCTGACCTCGATGGAGGACGTGCTGGACGGATGGGCGGGCACCCTCGTGGTGGTGTCCCACGACCGGTACCTGCTGGAACGGATGTGCGACCGGCAGGTGGCGCTGCTGGGTGATGGCCAGATCCGGGAGCTTCCGGGCGGGGTCCACCAGTTCCTGGAGCTACGCGCTCAGCAGCGCGCCGGGTCCGGGGTCGGTGCAGCCGCGACATCGGCGAGAGCAGCGGCCGCAGCGCAGGGCGGGACGGCGTCCAGCCCCTCAGGCGCGCAGGACGCAGCACGCGTGGATCCGGCCCGGACCCGGGAAGCACGCAAGGAGATGGGCCGCCTCGAGCGGTCGCTCACCAAGTTGGTCGACCGGGAGAAGGCGTTGCACGACGCGCTGGTATCGGCCGCGGCCGACCATGCCCGCGTGACGTCCCTGGACGCCGAACTGCGGACGCTGCACGACGAACGTGAGGAGCTGGAGATCAACTGGCTGGAGGCCGCGCAGGTCGCGGAGGGTTAGCGAGTCGCCGGCTCAGCCGGATTCTGCTTCAGCTGGAGACGGCGGCGAGCAGCGTGCGCAGGATGGCGGCAAGCTGCTGCTGCTCGGCATCGGCCAGGTGCGCCAAGAGGGTCTCCTCGTGCCGCAGCAGGTCCGCCATTGCCGAGTCGACCACGGTTCTACCCGAGTCGGTGAGCTGCACCAGTACACCGCGACGGTCATGTGGGGCGGGGCCGCGACGGACGAAGCCGCGTTGTTCGAGGCGGTCCACCCGGTTGGTCATCGTTCCGCTCGTGACGAGGGTCTGCTGCATCAACGCGCCGGGGGAGAGTTGGTAGGGAGCGCCGACCCGCCGTAGCGCCGAGAGCACGTCGAATTCCCAACCGTCCAGGTCGTACTCGGCGAATGCAGTGCCGCGAGCCTGATCCAGTAGACGGGCAAGTCGGGTGATCCGGGACAGCACGTGTAGCGGATTCACGTTCAGATCCGGGCGTTCGCGCGACCAGGCATCGACGATCGCATCGACGTCGTCGGGGGGCGCGGGCATAACGCGAGTCTACTCACCGTCAAGTTTCTTGACGTCAAGAAACTTGCGGCGACCCCGGGTTCGCGTGCCTCAGGCCACCGGCGCCACGGTGCTGACCGGAATCGACGGGGTGCCGATGCTCGCCTGACTGCTGAGGCTGGGCTCTTTCTTCAGTCCGCGCAGACCGTTCCAGATGAGGTTGACCACATGGGAGGCTGCGAATTCTTTGGATGGGCGGTCCGGCTGATGGATCCACCAGACCCCCGAGAGGGTGATGGCCCCGATCATGCCCTGCGCGTAGATCGGTGCAGCTGCCGGATCGAAACCATCCTGCTCGAAAGCCGCATCGAACATCTTCTCCACATGCCCGGCGATCGCGGACATCAGTGAGGCGGCCGAGCCGCCGCTGTACCAGGCGGGTGAACTGCGGACCAGCACCTCGAAGGAGGAAGGGGAGGTCTCCATGAAGGTGAAGAGGGCGAGTACAGCCCGTTCGATCAGTACCCGGAATTCCGCAGGCTCGGCCAGCGCGTCGGTGATGCTGGCCAGGATGTCGGTAATGGCCCGATCCACGACGACGGCGTATAGCCCTTCCTTACCGCCGAAATGCTCGTAGACGACGGGTTTGGTCACGCCGGCCCGGGTGGCGATGTCCTCGACGGTTGCGCCCTGTACTCCGTCTGCGGCGAAGACCTCACGGCCCACGCTGATGAGCTGCTCGCGGCGTTGATCGGCAGTCATTCGAGTGCGGCGCGGTGGTGACTTCATACCTCTAGTGTGGAGGCTGGGTGCCCTGCGTGGTGCACGTTTGCAGTCGCGGGTGATCTACCCTGGTCGGCGTTCGACGGTGTTGCCGACTTCGGTTGCCTGCCGCCGTTCCCCGGTTGCTCTGCTGGTAGGGGCCGCCTGACTTTGAATCAGGATTAGCGACGTTGGTTCGATTCCAACCCGGGGAGCCGATGATGTGTCCCTTTAAGGACGCAGCGATAGCATCGCGAAAGCAATCGGTCGCAACGCTGCACATGCGCAGCCTCTGAGGAGCACCACCAGTGAGCCCCACCCCCGCAGCCGTCATCGTCCTGTCCGCCGGTGACGGCACTCGGATGCGATCGACGTTGAACAAAGCCCTGCACCGTATCGGCGGTCGTCCGCTCGTGGGCCACTGTGTCCGGGCCGCGCACGCCACCGATGCCGCTCACGTGTGCGTGGTGGTGCGTGCTCAAGCCGATGCCGTGGCAGCGGCGGCCCGCGAAAGCGCGCCGAATGTCGTCATCGCGCATCAGGATGAGGTCTACGGCACCGGTCGGGCGGTGGAGTGCGCACTGGCCGCGCTACCGGGCGATCTGAGTGGCACGGTGCTGGTCATCACCGGCGACACCCCGCTGTTGAGTGGGCAGACGCTGAACGAGCTGACGGCACATCACGAAGCATCCCCCGCCGTCGCGACGGTCGTGACGGCGATCGTGGCCGACGCCACCGGGTACGGCCGCATCGTGCGGGGCGCTGACGGTGGTGTCGAAGCAATCGTGGAGCACAAGCACGCGTCCGCCCAGGTGCGCGCGATCGGCGAGTTCAACTCCGGGATCTTCGCTTTCGACGTTGATGCACTGCGCGAGGCGATCGCTGCGGTCGGCTTGCACTCGCAGGGTGGAGAGAAGTACCTCACCGACGTCGTGGAGGTTTTCGTCGGACGGGGCCGCGCGGTCTCGGCGTACGTCCTGGACGATCTGTGGCAGACCGAAGGGGTCAATGACAAGGCCCAGTTGGCCAGGCTCGGTAAAGAGCTCAACAGGCGGACGGTGCACCGGTTGATGACCGAACAGGGCGTCATCGTGGTCGATCCCGACACGACCTGGGTCGACGTCGACGTGTCGGTCGGCCAGGACACCGTGATCGAGCCCGGCACCCAGTTGCGGGGAGCCACGACCATCGGCTCCGAATGCACGATCGGGCCGGACTGCACCCTCACCGACATGGAGGTCGGCGACGGCGCGCGCATCGTGCGCACCCACGCCGAGTTGTCGGTGGTGGGCGCGGGAGCGAGTGTCGGACCGTTCGCCTATCTGCGGCCAGGTAGTGAACTGGGAGCGGGCAGCAAGGTCGGCACCTTCGTGGAGACCAAGAATTCCCAGATCGGGCAGGGCAGCAAGGTCCCGCATCTGTCCTATGTCGGCGACGCGACGATCGGTGCGCGCACCAACATCGGCGCTGCCAGCGTCTTCGTCAACTACGACGGAGTCGCCAAACATCGCACGCAGGTCGGTGACGACTGCCGAATGGGTAGCGACAACATGTACGTCGCCCCGGTGACCGTCGGGGACGGGGCAGGCTCCGGCGCGAGTGCAGTGATCCGTAAAGACGTGCCACCCGGTGCGCTGGCGCTGTCCGTTGCCCCGCAACGCAATATCGAAGGCTGGGTGCTCGCCAAGCGGGCGGGAACGGCTCAGGCGCTCGCCGCGCAGGCGGCGCTGGACGCGATCGGCACCTCCACCGAGAAAAAGCAGACCGAGAAGAATCCGACCGGCCAGGACGACCTCTGATGGGCAGCGATGTGAAGAAAACTACCGAAAAGCACCTGATGCTGTTCAGCGGGCGCGCGCACGAAACCCTCGCGCAGACGGTCGCCCAGGAGTTGAACACCACGCTCGTGCCCACAGCGGCCTACGACTTCGCCAACAGCGAGCTCTATGTCCGGTTCGAGGAGTCGGTGCGTGGTTGTGACGCGTTCGTGCTGCAGAGTCACACGGCGCCCATCAACAAGTGGATCATGGAGCACCTGATCATGGTGGATGCGCTCAAGCGCGCATCGGCCAAGCGCATCACCGTCGTCACCCCGTTCTACGGTTACGCCCGACAGGACAAGAAATCCCGCGGCCGCGAGCCGATCAGCGCGCGGCTGATGGCCGACATGTTCAAGACCGCCGGCGCCGACCGGCTGATGGCGGTCGATCTGCACACCGACCAGATCCAGGGGTTCTTCGACGGCCCGGTGGACCACCTGCAGGCGTTGCCGATCCTGGCCGACCATGTCGGTGCGAAGTACGGCGACCAGAAGCTCGCCGTGGTGTCTCCGGACGCCGGTCGGATCAAGGTGGCCGAGTCGTGGTCCAAGCGACTGGGTGGGGTGCCGTTGGCCTTCATCCACAAGACGCGCGACATGACCCAGCCCAACAAGAGCGTTGCGAACCGGGTGATCGGCCAGGTCGAGGGCCGGTTGTGCATTCTGGTCGACGACATGATCGACAGTGGCGGCACCATCTGTCACGCGGCGGACGCCCTGATGAAGGACGGCGCAGCAGGGGTCGTCATCGCGGCCACGCACGCGATCCTGTCTGACCCTGCCGTGCAGCGGCTGCGCGATTCGGTAGCCACCGAGATCGTGGTGACGGACACACTTCCGGTGCCCACTGAGAAGCAGTTCGACAAGCTCACCGTGCTGTCCATTGCGCCGTTGCTGAGCCAGGCCATTCGCCAGGTCTTCGAAGACGGTTCGGTGACGAGCATGTTCAACAGCTAGTCCCGGCGATTTGGGCCGGGGCCGCCGATCGGCATACGATCTGCGCTGTTGCCTCGGCGAGGGACGGTGCGTGAAGCACTGGGTCCGTGATCGACGAAGCTGCATTGCCCGGTCACAACCCGGCGGTGCCGCGCGTCGAGTTCGAACTCCGTGCCTGAAGTCAACTGCTGCACCCACCGCCCCTGCTTCACGCAGATGTCCCGCGTCGAGGCCCTCATGTGCCCGTAGATCTACTGTCGAAGGAAAACACCATGGCTAGCGCCGAGAACAAGCTCACCGCCGAGGCCCGCAACGAATTCGGTAAGGGAGCCGCCCGACGTATTCGTCGCGAGCACAAGATCCCCGCCGTCCTCTACGGTCACGGATCGATCCCCGTGCACCTGACCCTGCCCGGCCACGAGACCATGCTCGTGCTGAAGAACGCGAACGCGATCCTCACGATCGACCTGGAGGGCACGGAGCACCTCGCGCTGGCCAAGGACGTGCAGCGCGACGCGATCAAGCCCGTCATCAAGCACATCGACCTCATCGTTGTTCGTCGTGGCGAGAAGGTCGTCGTCGAGATCCCCGTGCACATCGAGGGTGAGGCAGCCATCGAGACCGTCGTCGCCGTCGAGAACTCTGTGTTGTCGGTGCTCGCCGATGCCTTCGATATCCCGACGTCGGTCGTCGTCTCCGTCGAGGGCTTGAAGGCCGGTACCCAGATCCTGGCCAAGGACATCACGTTGCCCGCGGGCACCGAGCTGGACGCCGATGAGGAGCTGCTGATCATCAACATCGTGCAGCAGCAGTCCGTCGAGGACATGGAGAGCGAGCTGGAGGAGGCCGAGGCCGAAGCCGGTATCGAGCGTGACGAGTCCGATGAGGACGCCGCCGAAAAGGACGAGGCGCCTGCAGAGGACGCCAAGTAGTCACTGCATCCACGATCGCGCGC
>JALYUK010000148.1 GCA_030853805.1 Actinomycetota bacterium
GAGGAGGTAATGGGTGGTGGCTGCTTGGCGTAACTGCCCTTTTGTGGTGATCGGGAGTGCGCCGATCCCCAGATACAGCAACACCCGCTGCGCATGCCCAGCGGCTTGTTGCCACGACTGATCGGGCGTGTCGGCTGCTAGCGCGCCCACCACGTCGTCAAGGACGATCTCTTGATCATCACTGGTGATGATCACGCGCCCCGTGGGGGCGAGCACCATGCGCGCCACCACCGGCCCCTGCGGCGGGCGCCATGACAACGTGCCCGACGTGGGGACCGCGTACCCCTGACGCGTGGCCCACGTCAGCAGTGGGTGAGGCACGGCTGCCGGTGGGCGAAACTGCACCACCATGACCGGTGTCACCAATCCTTTGTACAAGAGGATCAGGGGGGTTACCTTTCCCCCTCCCGTCCTCAGCTGCTGCGGTGTCACGGACAGCCCCTTCTCTCGTCGCTACCCTCAACCGAGGACGTCTGGGGCCAGGGTGGCATCAGTGCCGGGAATGCCACAGTCGGCGGCCACCTGGTCGGCCATCGCTACTAACCGTCGGATACGGCCACTGATTGTGTCTTTACTGAGCGGGGGCCGCGCAAGCTGACCCAACTGCTCAAGGCTGACGTGCGGGTGTTTGATACGCAACAGGCCCGCCTGGGCCAGGTGATCGGGGGCCTGCTCACCCAAAATGACCAACGCGCGTTCGACCCGGGCACCCGCCGCGACCGCTGCCCGTACGGACCGTTCCAGGTTCGCGTCGCCAAAGCTAGGCAGGGCACGGGCGGTGGCCTGGGCCTGTCGGCGCATCCGATCATGCTGCCAGGCCACGGCAGTGTCATACGCCCCCAGACGGGTCAGCATCGCAGCGATCGCCTCCCCGTCGCGGATGATGACCCGGTGAGCCCCGCGCACTTCCCGTGTTGTCGCGGCGATTCCCATCCGGCGTGCGGCACCCACCATCGCCAACGCCGCCTCAGGTCCAGGACATGTCAATCTCATCGACGCGGAACGACCGGGCTCACTCAACGATCCGCGAGCCAGGAACGCGCCACGCCAGGCCGCTTCAGCGTCACACACCGGCCCGTGCACCACCCGCGGGGAAAGCCCCCGCACCAGCCGGCCCTGGGCGTCGATAAGTCCCGCCTGACGGGCGAGCGTCTGATCGTCGGAGGCGACCCGCACCACAAAACGAGGTTCGCGGGTAAGGTCACCGCCACCGGTCACCACGAGTTCACATGTCCTGCCATACACCGCGGTAATGCCCTGGCCCAGTCGACGCGCGGCGGCCGCGGTCCCTAACTCAGCCTCCACCACCACGCGGCCACCAATGACGCGTAACCCGCCCGCGAAACGTAGTACCGCCGAAATTTCAGCCTTACGACAACACGTCTTCGTGACAACGAAGCTGCTCAACTCTCTGGTGACCGAGGTCGTCATCGCCACCATGAGCCACATCCTGCCACCGCACCCCCGGCCACCAGCAGCGATCACTGAACCCAGCAACGATCACCCCACCTTCCTCCGATGGCCATTACCCGGCTCGCGGTAGACAAGATGTCGCGATGGCCAAAGCGTCCCAGTGCCGTGGGACCTGTGGGCGGGGTCATGGTGTTGTTAGGGGCACAAGTTCGAGTAATGGGGATAAGGCCCATCGAGGCGGTCCGGGCATCGACCCGGGGTGCCTGCTGCGGAGGGATGCTGTCGCGGCGAGCAGGTAAACAACGTGCCGGTCAAACCGTCGCGGCGCCCCTCAGCCCCCGGGTACGGCGCGCAGCACTACCCCTTCACCACGCCCCACACCGATGACCCGCACCGCCACGATCTTGACCCGGCCGGTCTTGCCGCACCAGCGACTGCCTACACCGCCGGTTGCCGGCCATGGCGGGCCCATCGGATCACGGCGCGCGGTGCGATTCCCGAACGGCAACGTTCTTCCATTCCCGCAACTGCATCATGGCATACAGCACGAGGGTCAAACAGATGATCTGGGCACCGACCGCGATCCACGTCATCACCAGTGCACCGTAGCCACGTAAACCGAAGTTACCGAAGAGCACGAACACCTGTAACACCGCAAGGCCCCACAGGCTCACCCGGCGCACACCTCGCAGATACCGCTGCGCCGCCTCGGGGGTGATCGGCGGCGGACCCAACACCTCACGTGCCCGACGGATAGCAGCTTCTTCATCCCTGTTCGCTGCGAAGTCCCTCATCACCACTCTCCCTTCCTTCATCTGCTGATCATTCACCACGGACCACTGACCTGCCCGACCCCGCCCGTGCGGTGCTGACACGAACATCTGACATGACCTGACCCGCCCTCACCCAGCAGAAAGACTCACCCTTCATCAGGCACAGATCACGACGCGATGTCGTTACGACCGGGCAGGGTGACACAGGGCGTTGCGCCCACCCTGGGCAGCGGTTTAACGAAAAATCCACGCCCGTCAGTCACCGGCCAACGCTCGCCACGGCGATGTCGCCGACCTCGGCGTCGGGTTTGATGATCTGTGTCATGGAATGTTCCTTTTCGGTGGTGGTTGTCTCCCAAGCGGTGCGCGGGGAGGATCAGGTCGCAGGGGTCAACTGGTCTGCCAAGACGCGCAGGTGGCGACGTAGGTCGGCGAGCTGATCCGGAGTGAGCCCGGTGGCGCTGGCAACCTGATGTTGGGCGTGGGCAGCCGGTTCCTTCAGGTCGCGGCCGCGCGTGGTCGCGGTGATCACCACCTCGCGGCGGTCGGTGCCACGGGACCGGTACACGAGTCCGGCGGTCTCAAGACGGTTCACCAGGGGTGTCACGGCGTGCGAGTCCAGCTCCAAGCGACGAGCAATCCGCCCGACCGTAGTGGAGTCTTCTTCCCACACGATGAGCATCACCAGGTACTGCGGGTAGGTCAGACCGATCTCTTCGAGTAGGGGCCGGTAGCGACGCGTGATCGCGTGAGTCGCGGCGTAGAGCGCAAAGCAGAGCTGATCATCGAGACGCACATTGTCGGCGGCCACCGTTTGCGCCATCCCTGCTCCTACTGGTGTGAGGAGGATCACATTAGACTCAATACATCACGCATGACACGTTTCGTCAAGGGATGCGCGGCTTGAACACCGAGTGGGCGCCCAGTCGTGGGGCCGGTGCCGACAGCCAGGCGAAGCTGCGGGACCGGAAGAGTCAGTCACTGATCAGCACCGGTGGGTCGCCATCGAGTCTTGAGTGGCCAAGGCGTCCCGTTGCCTGATACCTGCCCGGTCAGCAGTGAGGATGTACCTGGTGGCGCCAGCGGGGGCTGACTCTCCGGTGACCGGGACGGGGTCTGGGACTTCGAAGCGGCCGGGGGTTGCGGGCTTAGATATGAGTGAGGCGGGACCCCTGGCCGGGG
>JALYUK010000150.1 GCA_030853805.1 Actinomycetota bacterium
GGCAGGAAAACCGAGCGCAGACCTTGTGCCATCCACCGCAACGGGAAGATCGCGCCGAGCGTCAGCATCCAGGAGGGCAGCAGGCTAAGGGGGAAGAACACCCCAGAGATGAACTGCAGGGCGATGAACACCGGCGTGACTACGGCGGCCGCGGCGTTCTGAGACGGGATGATGGCGGTGTAGGCCAGGCCCATCAGCGCGCACGCTGCCGCGCCGAGTAGCACCACCCACACCAGTGTCAACCACCCGTTGGCCGAGCGGGGCAGGGGCAGGCCGTAGGCCAGCACTGAGATAGCTATCAGGATCGCGACCTCGATGACTGTGGTGACCAGAACTCGCACTACTTTCGCGATGAAGTAGGCGGCCTTGGGCATGGGCGAACTCGCAAGCCGCCGAATGAGGCCCGACTCCCGTTCCGAGACCACGTTGATGGCTAACCCCTGGAACGCGCAGCTGAGGACACCCGCCGCGATGATGCCCGCCATGAACAACTGCTTCTCAGGGATCGTCTTTCCACCACCGCTGATGGTGCCGTTGAAGATGGCCCCGAAGATGACCAGAAGCATGACGGGAAACGCCAACACGAAGACCAGCGACCGTTTGTCACGGAAGAAGGTCCGCAACTCGATACCAGACAGTGCCACCACCGCGGGCAACAGGTGCCCCGGCTTCGCGTGCGATTTCCGCGTGGGCAACCCCGGCCCGTGGGTCGCACGCGGTGTGTGCGCTGGAGACATGTCACTCACCTTCGGTGCTCGTGTGCTCGTCCTGATCGCGCACGAGCGCGAGGTAGGTGTCTTCCAACGTCGGTTGGACGACGCGGAATCCCGCAAGCTCCTGCACATGATGCTCGCGGGCCCACGACAACATCGCGAACGCGACCTGCGAGGGTTCCTTGGTAGGAATGCGCACCCGACCCTCGCGGTCAGGCCGGACAGCATCATGGCCCCGCAGGTGTGGCAGCGGGACACGGCGTAGCGGCTCAGGAAGGGTGAACGCCACGTGCGCCTCACGACTGCCCCGGTCAGTCAGTTCCGCAATGCTCCCCACCTCCACGATGCGTCCCTTCACGATGATGGCGGCACGCTGTGCGAGGGCTTCCACCTCATCCAGGTAGTGGGTAGTCAAGACCGTCGTCGTGCCACGGTCACCGAAATACCGCACCAGCTCCCACGCCTCCCGGCGCGCTTCGGGGTCTAGGCCGGTGGTCGGCTCGTCCAGGAACAACAGCTCCGGGTCGCCGATCACCCCGATCGCCACATCGAGCCGCCGCTGCTGACCACCGGACAGGTTCTGTGTCTTCTCTCCGGCCTTAGCGGTGAGCCCGACCATCTCGATCACTTCATCCACCGGCAGCGGGTCCCGGTAGAACGACGCGAACTGCCGCAGCAACTCCCCGACGGTGACCTCGAAGAAGATGCCGGTGGATTGGGGTACGACACCGAGGCGCGCCCGCCATTTGCGGGCGTCTTTGGCGGGGTCCACGCCCAGCACGCTGACCTGGCCGGAGGTGCGCGGTCGACATCCGGTCAGGATGTCGACCGTCGTTGTCTTGCCGGCCCCGTTGGGACCCAGGAAGCCGAATACCTCACCGGCGCGTACCTCCAGGTCGACCCCGTCCACCACGTTCTTGCCGCCGTACGCCTTGCACAACCCCTGCACAGAAATCGGGTTGGTAGCTCGCCCGGAACGCTCTGCGGTGTCAGTCACACGAATTTCCCCCGTTTCGACAGTGCTTCCAAATCGAGTATCGCGCTTCGGTAGTCACCGGCACACGAATACCACCAAAGAGAAACACGGGCAGTGCGTTGCGCACACCGATACATTGACGTCACCAAGGGTTCACCAGTCCCAGAACCAGGGACCGGATCAACTCTTGCAGCGCTACACCATTGTTACCAGGAAGAGCGGGCGGGTCATGGCAGCAAATAGTCAGTTCGGTGGACGATTCGGCCCCATCAAGCGTTTCGCCGCGATCTTCTTCCTCATCTGCGCGGTCGTGGCCGCAGTCCTGGGCGCCCAAGGCGCCGGGACGATGAGGATCGTGTTGATCGCGGTAGCTGTAGTCCTCCTGCTGATCGGCATCGTGTTAGCGCGGACAAGTTTCGCCGCATTACAAAAGCGCGAATTCTGACCAAACCCGCCCGTAAGGGACCGCACCAACGGGCCCCTGATCAACTCGGGACGGCTACCTCCGTCAACGACGCCGATATCGAGCGGCCCTGCCGGCTCGTTGGGGACCACATCAACCTGCTCGACCGCGACCACTTCACCACCCCCCCCGCCAGACCGGCCCGTCTCACCCATCTCAGTTGATGAACGGCATGCGGCGACAGATCGGCGCACCCATGAGCGACTGTCACGGCCGGCTTACGATCGCCGTAACGGGATCGGCCTGCGGGACGGCAGGAATACTGGGGATCGTGGACGAGGTCGAGTTTCAGGTGCGTATTGAAGAGCTAGGCGTCGGCGAGGTGAACACCGTGACGCCATACGTCAATGGCACATGCCTGATCGAGTTGGCTCGACGGGTCGAGCTGGGCCAGGCGACC
>JALYUK010000151.1 GCA_030853805.1 Actinomycetota bacterium
GGTCTGGGCCTTCGGCAGTCGCCCGCCGCGTCCCGGTGTGATCGAGGAGAAATCCACGCGGGTATCCGCAATCTGTACGGTGCCCGCGTCCGGGATCTCCAACGCGTTCAGGGAACGCAGCAGGGTGGTCTTGCCCGAACCCGACGGACCGAGCACCACGGTGACCGACCCGGAGCCCACGCTCAGAGAGATGTCGCTGAGGACCTCGTTGTCCCCGAATGATTTTCGCAGGCCCTCAACCTGTACCAGGTCACCGGTGTACTGACCGGTGGATACCTGCTGGCTCGATGTTTTTCTACTCATTGCGCCACAAACCTGTTCAGTCGCCCTTCAAGACGGTCCTGGCCGAATGCCAGCACCACACATACGATCCAGTAGTAGAGGGCCGCGACTCCGTACAGCTGCAGATAGTCGAACGTCGGCGCGGCAGCGTCCTGGGCCTTGCGCAGCAGTTCGGTCACCAGAATCGTCGACGCCAGCGAGGTGTCCTTGACCAGCGAGATCAGCTCGTTGGACAGGGGTGGGACCGCAGTCCGCGCGGCTTGCGGCAGGATCACCCGACGCAACGCAGTGCGGTAGTTCATCCCGATCGTCGTCGCGGCCTCCCACTGGCCACGCGGGATGCTCTCGACCGCCGATCGGATGATCTCGGCCGCGTAGCCACCGACGTTGAGGCTGAAGGCAATTGCGGCAGCCAGGAACGCTGGGAACTTCACCCCCAGCTGTGGTAATCCGTAGAAGATGATGAACAACTGCACCAGCAACGGGGTGCCTCGGATGATCGAGATGTAGAGCCGTGCGAGCGCGGAGGCCGCCGCTCGGGTGGACATCCGGGCGACCGCGACACCGAGGGCAATGATCAGTCCGGCCACGAAGCTGATCGCGGTCAACGGCAAAGTGCCGGTGATCAACCCACGCAGCATCGGCACCAGATTGCTACGGACCGTGTCCCAGCTGCTGACCTTGGTGGATGCGGCTTTGAAGTAGGTGTCGTAGATCTTCTGCAGCGAGCCGTCCTTCTTCATGGCCGCGATCTGCGCGTCGATCTGCGGCATGAACCCGCTGCCCTTGCGTGCCGCGAATGCCGACTGGCTCTTGTCCGGAGTCTCGGCAACGATCTTGAAATCCTTGGCACCGCTGGTGGTCAGGTAGTTCTGGACCGCCAATTTGTCGTTGACCACCACGTCCACCCGGCCCTGCGACAGCAGATCCATCGCGAGGTTGAGTTGCTCGACGGTTTTGGTACGGGCGCCCGCCTTACGCGCGACATCGCCCCAGTTGCTGGTACTGCTCTCGGCTGCGAGCCGGCCCTTGATGTCGGCCAGCGAGGTGATCCCCTTCTCGCCCTTGCGGGTAACCACGACGCCAGTCGTATCGACGTACGGTGTGGACAGGTCGTAGATGGCCTGCCGCTTGGGGTTCACGGTGATCTGGTCGGCGACCATGTCGATCCGACCGGCCTGCAACGCCGCGAAAAGGCTGTCGAACGGGACCTGCACGAACTGCACCTGCACGCCGAGCCGTCTGGCGATCTCCCGCACGACCTCTACATCGAAGCCGGTGAGCTTGCCGCTCTTCTCGAAGTCGAACGGCGGATAGGTGCCCTCGGTGCCGACTTTCAACACCTTGGGCACCTGGGCCGCCTGGGGACGAACTGCATTCACGGTGGTCACCGGGCCGGCTGGCAGTGCTGCACCCGCGGCGGGAAACACCAGGAACCCACCGAACGCTACCGTCAGGAGCAGGCTGAGCCAACGATAAAACGGTAAGCGATGGTTATGGAGCACGCACAAACTGTAATGCCCCGACCGACGTGGCCCTGCACACGCTCAGCCGGTGGCAGCGGCCGTCAGGAAGCTCTGCACGATCGGCAGACAGGTCACCCCGCCGTACCCGCCCGTTTCGACGAACACCGCGAGCGCCAGATCGCCCTGCACGGCGATCATCCAGGAGTGGGTCTGCGGCGGAGTATCTGTGCCGTACTCCGCAGTGCCCGTCTTGGCCAGCACCGGCGCACCGGGCATCGACTTCAGACCGGCGGCGCCGCCCTCGGTCACGACGCCTCTCATCAGCGCCTGCAACGAGGCAGCTTCGGCGCTGGTCAGTGGTGTTGCCGGTGCCTTGGGGGCTGCCGGCTTGTCGGTGGGCACCAGGTAGGGCGACACCCGGCTGCCGTGCGCGACCGAGGCCGCCACGGTCGCCATTCCCAGCGGGGAGGCGAGCACCCGGCCCTGACCGATCATCGAGACCTGATGGTTGCCGCCGGTGTCTCCGGGCGGCACACTGCCGAAGAACGAGCCGTCGCCCGATGGCTGGGTCAGGCCCAAGGACTCGGCTGCCACAGCGAGGGAGGCCTGTGTCGCCCGGTCGGCTCCGCGGATCATCACCGTGTTGCATGAATTGGCGATCGCCGTCTTGAACGGAATTCTGCCCAACTTGTCCTTGGGGTAGTCCGGAAAGTTCTTCACGATCCGGCCCTGCACCGAAATGGTCGGGGTGCAGTCGACGGTGTCGGTGATCTTCAGTCCGGCGCGCAGCAGAGCGAGCGAGGACACGACCTTGAAGGTCGAGCCCGGCGCGTATCTGCCGAGGAATGCGGTGTTGTATCCGTTGGATCCCGCGCCTGAGGCCGCCACGAGGATCTCGCCGCTGGACGGGCGGATCGCGACCAGTGCCGACGCGCTTCGCTGCGCCTTGAGCAGCTGCTCCGCGACGCCCTGCAGATCCTGGCGCAGCGTTGTGCGCAGTGGCACCGGGGCGGTCCCGCCGAGACTGGTGAGCACTCGCGTCGACTGGGGCCCGTCCGCGCCGGGCAGCACCGCGTTGATCCGCAGGGTCGGCGCACCCCGCAACTGTGCGTCGTACCTACCCTGCAGACCCCCGGACCCGACCATGTCGGCCCCGGACACCGGATTTCTGCTCGTGGCAGTCGCCTTGACCGAATCGGCGGTCGCCGGGCCCACCGTGCCGAGGATCGCCCGCGCGAAACTCGATGAGGATGCGAGCGGCCGCCGGTCGTTCAGCAGTACCGCGCCCGGTATCGCCCTGATCTGGGCGGCTTTCGCGTCGGGAACGGTCTCCGTGCGCAACACGATCGCCTCGACGAAGGCCGCCGGACCTCCGGCAGCGTACTGCTTCGCGTAGGCAGGCGCATCAATTCCTACCAGCGTCGCCAATTTCGTCGCCGCACCCTGTTGCCCGGCGGCGCCAACCTTCGTCTTGTCGATCCCGACCCGGTAGACGGGCCGGTATTTCACGATGGGCGCACCTGCCCCGTCGGTGATATCGCCACGGTCGACAGCCACGGCAACCGCGGTGAGGTGCTCGCCGGTGTGCAGATCAGGATGCACCAGCGACGGCGCCCAGGGCGTACTCCACTTCCTGCCCGCCGCGTCCTTCTCCAGAGGCGATATCGCAACCTTGTGGGCGTAGCTCCACTGCCGGCCATGCACTGCCCAGGTCGTCATCAACGAGACCAGTTTGCCGTTCGTGGTGGTCTTCGCCGGGTCGGCGACCACTGTGGTCACCCGCACGGTGTGCGCCGTCGCCCCCAGTCCCCTGGTGACCGCCGCGAAAGAGGCATCGACACCCTGCGCCGAGACCGGACTACCTGCAAAACGGCCCGATTGCAGTGCCGTAGCCAGCGCAGTGGCCGCCTCGGCACTGCCGTCATCCGTTGATCCAGACCCGCTGCAGGCAGCCAACACTGCGGCAGGTAGCGCCAAACCGGCCGACAGGACAACCCGACGGGTGGCTGTCGATGGGGTATCCCGCGGCACAGATCGGTGGGTCATGGCCGACACATTAACCCGATTCGACGATAGCGATTCCCCGGCGATCACGGTCAGGAGACCACAAGTTCAAGAGACCACAAGCTCTGCAATCTCCAGCAGGTTCAGCGCGGAGCCCTTACGCAGGTTGTCACCACACACGAAAAGGTCCACCGAGCGGGGGAAGTCCTCCAGCTGCCGGATACGGCCGACGAAAACCGGGTCAGCGCCCACGACATCGGCCGGGGTCGGCCACTCCCCCGTCTCCGGGTCGTCCAACACCACCACCGAGTTCGCATCCTGGGTAAGCGCATCGACGATCTCCGCGCGGTGCACACGCTGCTCGAACGTGGCGTGCACCGTCATCGAATGTGATGTCGTGACCGGCACCTGCACACAGGTCGTCGCGACCCTCAGCGTCGGCGCCTCAAGGAGCTCACGCAGCTCACGGCGTACCTCCAGCTCCTCCTGCGAGGAGCGACCATCTCCCTTGCCGCCGACCCACGGCACGACATTGAAGGCAATCGGGCCGGGGAACGGACTCTCGCCGGAGACGTCGGACAACTTGCGGCGGACATCGCCAGGATGCTGACCCACGCTGCGGTCTCCGCCGAGCTCGTCCACTTCGTCGTACAGCCGTTGCACGCCGACCGATCCGGCGTCCGATACCGCCTGGTAGGTCGAGATGATCACTTCCTGCAGCCGCCATCGACGGTGCAGGGAGGCGAGCATGTTCACCATCGTCAACGTCGTGGCGGTCGGGCTGGCGATGACTCCCCCGCCCCCTGCGTACCGTTTCGCGGCTGCCGGATTGAGCTCGGGAACCACCAGGGGCACGCCCGGTTCCTCCTCGAAGGCACCCGAGCTGTCGACGACGACCGCCCCGGCCGCGACTGCGCGCGGCCCCCACTCGCGTGCGACGTCGTACGGCACCGCGAACACTGCGACATCGACGCCCACGAACACCTGGTCGCTCAGCTCGTGCACAGGAACGTCTCGTCCGCCGTCGCGCACGGTGTTGCCCGCCGAGCGTGATGATGCCACCAGCCGCACCTCACCCCATACGTCACGACCGGTCGGTAAGAGCTGCAACAGTGCCTGACCGACCAGTCCGGTAGCCCCGACGACCGCCAACGTCGCGCGATTCTGCGTCATTCTGTGATCAGCTCTCCCCATTCAGCGACTGGAGGCGATGACCTCCGCGATCTGCACCGTGTTCAGCGCCGCCCCCTTGCGGAGATTGTCGCCGGACACGAAGAAGACGAGCCCGTGCTCGCCCTCCACCGACTGATCCTGCCGGATACGCCCGACGTATGACGCATCCTTGCCCGCCGCCTGCAACGGCGTGGGCACGTCGGTCACGACGACCCCGGGTGCATCACCCAGGATTTCGGCCGCCCGCGCGGCCGTGATGGGTCGTTCGAACTCGGCGTGGATCGCGAGGGAATGACCGGTGAACACCGCAACCCGCACGCAGGTGCCGGACACCAGCAAATCGGGCAGTTCCAGAATCTTGCGCGACTCGTTGCGTAGTTTCTGCTCTTCGTCGGTCTCCAGCGAACCGTCGTCAACGACCGATCCGGCCATCGGCACCACGTTGTAGGCAATGGGCGCGACGTAGATGTCGGGTGGCCCGACCGCTACGGCTGCGCCGTCCAGCGCGAGAGCTTCGATGGCGCCTGCCGCTACTCCCTGCCGCACCTGGCCCGCGAGCTCGCGCACACCGGCGAGCCCCGAACCGGAGACTGCCTGGTAGGTGGCGACGGTCAGGCGCCGTAGTCCGGCTTCGTCGGACAACGGCTTCAACACCGGCATCGCGGCCATCGTCGTGCAGTTGGGGTTGGCGATGATGCCCTTGGGCGGGTCGGCGATCCGACCCGGGTTCACCTCGCTGACCACCAACGGTACGTCGGGGTCACGGCGCCAGGCCGAGGAATTGTCGATGACGGTCACGCCCGCGGCAGCGAACTTCGGCGCGAGTGCCGCTGAGGTCGATCCACCGGCGGAGAAAATGGCAATGTCCAGACCGCTCGGGTCTGCGGTCGCCGCATCCTCCACGGTGTAGTCGTCGCCGCACCAGGTGATGATTTTGCCTGCCGAACGCTGAGAGGCGAACAGCCGCAAGGACGCAACCGGGAAGTCACGCTGTGCCAGCAGATCCAGGACGACGGCACCGACCTGGCCGGTTGCTCCGACGACACCGACCTGCAGTCCGTCATTCATCGTCCGCTCCCTCCGTGGACCACGGCCGTCTCTCCCTCGCTGCCGTCCAACCCGAACGCAGTGTGCACTGCGCGTACCGCGTCGTCGAGCTGGTCATCACGGGTGATCACCGAAACCCGGATCTCGGAGGTGGAGATCATCTCGATGTTGATCCCGTTGTCGGCCAACGCCTGGAAGAACGTTGCGCTCACACCGGGGTGGCTGCGCATACCGGAGCCGACGAGGGAGAGTTTGCCGATCTGATCGTCGTACTGCAGCGAGTCGAACCCGATGTGCCCCTTGGCAGCCTGCAGGACCTGGACGGCACGCTGGCCGTCCGTCTTCGGCAGGGTGAACGACACATCGGTACGACCGGTCGCCAGCGCGGACACGTTCTGCACGATCATGTCGATATTGATCTGGGCTGCGGCGATGGCCTGGAAGATCTGGGCAGCCATACCCGGGGAGTCACTCACTCCGACGACGGTGATCTTGGCCTCGCTACGGTCGTGCGCGACGCCGGCGATGATCGGGTCTTCCACGGGTGCTCCTTCGGAATCGTTGACGGTGCTGCTCGAGGTGGCGTTCGGGTCGATGACCCAGGTGCCTTCGCTATGGCCGAACGAGGACCGCACGTGGATCGGCATCCCGAACCGGCGGGCGTACTCCACGCACCGCAGCATCAGGATCTTGGCACCGGAGGCAGCCATCTCCTGCATCTCTTCGTTACTGATGCGGTCGATCTTGCGGGCAGTAGGCACGATCCGCGGGTCGGCGGTGTAGACACCGTCGACATCGGTGTAGATCTCGCACACGTCGGCTTTGAGCGCGGCAGCGAGGGCGACGGCCGTCGTGTCCGAACCACCGCGACCCAGTGTGGTGATTTCGTTGCTGCCCTGGCTGACGCCCTGGAATCCGGCCACGATCACGATGTGACCGGCTGCGAGCGCCGCCTCAATCCGTCCCGGCGTGACATCGATGATGCGGGCTTTGCCGTGCGCATCGTCGGTGATGACCCCCGCCTGGGACCCGGTGAAGGATCGCGCCGAGTCGCCGAGGTTGGCGATGGCCATCGAGACCAGGGCCATCGACATCCGCTCACCGGCGGTCAGCAGCATGTCCAATTCGCGCGATGGCGGGGCCGGGGAGACCGCATCGGCCAGATCCAGCAGGTCGTCGGTGGTGTCACCCATCGCCGAAACCACCACGCACACCTGATTTCCCGCCTTACGGGTATCAACGATGCGACGCGCGACACGCTTGATGCTGTCGGCGTCGGCGAGGGAGGAACCGCCATACTTCTGGACCACGAGACTCACGAGGCCCAAGAGTAATGATGTCCATATTTTGAGACATACAGCGACCACGCTTCAAGACGCTGCACCCGGCGCATTGATAGTGTGACGAGCGCGACACGCTGGAGAGGGCTCTGAAGATGCGAACGCCGACCAGGGGTGACATCCTGGGACGATGGCTATTCGACCCACGGGGCTGGTTACGACCATGCCCGAGGTCGGGCACAGGGCTATTCTTCCGTCCGCTCTGCGGCTGTACCGCGCGCCGGTGTGGTGGTACGAAGTCGCCCTCATCGTCGTCTTCGACCTGCTGTACGAGCGTCTTCGCAACCTGGTTCCGGACCACGAGATCATCGCGGTGGACAGGGGCCTGCGGGTACTGCACCTCACTCAGGTGATGCATGTCAACTTCGAACTGTCGGTCAACCACTTCTTCGCCGCACATGATGCGTTGGCCCAATTCGCGAACTACTACTACTCCTTCCTCAACATCCCGGTCACCGCCGGCATCTTGATATGGCTCTACGTCGCCAGGAAGCGTTACTACCGCTCCATTCGGTCGATACTCGCCATGACGACACTGTTCGGGCTGGCCGGGTTCTACCTGTTGCCGATGGCGCCCCCACGCCTGCTGGGTGTCGGATTCATCGACACCCTGGTGCAGTTCGGCACTCCCGGCTCGTGGGGCGATGCGTCCGTCGCATCTTTTTCCAACCAGTTCGCGGCAATGCCGAGCCTGCACTGCGCTTGGGCGCTGTGGGCAGGTCTGACCGTCCACCACCTGGCCAAGAACAAGATCGTGCGCGTTGTCGCGCTCATCTACCCGATGATCACCTTCATCGTCGTGATCGGTACCGCCAACCATTTCGCCCTCGATGGCATTGCCGGAGCCGCCATCGTTGCGCTCGCCTTCGGCATCCACCGTTCGATGCACGGCCGCGGCGCCTACGAGCCCGCGCCGCTGCTGCCCGACTACTGCTGAACGCCCGGCGCCTCTTCAGCGCAGACCCTTCATCAACGCCGTCGGTAGATCGTCGCGCCTTGCACCGTTGCGGTCCTCAGGTAGCGGCTATGGACGAACGAGTTCAGCTGCGGGAAGTCACTGAGCGGATACAACCGGTACCCGTACAGGTCCGAGGTCGAGGTATCGATGATCAGCTGGGGCGGGTGCGCCTGCACCGAGTCCAGCATGGCCCGCGCAGCACCCGGAGTTGCGCTCCTCATCGTGGCCGGACCGAAGGTTCGGTTCCCCGACCTGCCGACGATGAAATCGGAGTGCACGAGGGCGCCGCCCAGCGGTCGATCCGCCAGCCACTGCACCTGCGGCAGATTTCCCCACACCAGCACCTGTTGACCTGGCGAGGTGTGCTCTGCGACGTATCGGGCCAGCGGCCGTGCATCGGGCAGGGTTCGGAACGACCCCGGTGTAAATGCGGCACCGACGGCCAGAGCCGTGGTGGCCGCCAGGACGACGGCTGCTGTTCTGCGGGCCCGCGGACCGCACGACGCGAGCGCCGGGGCAGCGAGTAGTACCAGCGGTGGCAGGGACTGCATCCAGTAGTGCGCGAAGAACCGAAAACCTGAGATCCACGCCACGGTTGCCGTGGCCCACCACAACCACAGGTCGATATCGGTGCCAACAGCTCGTCGCAACGAGCCGGCCCGGCGTAGACGCGCGACGATGCCGACACAGAGCACCAGGTGCAGACCCACCAGCAGTGCGAGGCCGCCGGAGAAGCTGACCCAGACCATCGACCAGTTCGGAGCGGCCAGCAGGAATCCCTCGTTGGACGCGAAGATCCAGTGCCACGCCTGCGTCGCGGGCAGCCACGGCAGCAGGCCGGCGCCACCCACCGCGAAACCCCCCACGAAATACGCCAGCTGCGACCAACGACGACCTCGACCGATGGCAACGGCGGCAGGCAGCAGACCGATCAGCCAGGTCTGGCGGCACAGTACGGCTGCGGCAAGCGCGAGCCCAGCCAGCACGGCAGTGGGCGCGGTACGCCGCCGCGCCAACACGATGGCCAGGGCACCGGGTGCCAGAGCGAAGTGCGCGTAATTAGCGCCCTGCCCGCTGTCCGGCAGAAAGGCCACCGCGCCGGTGACCAGCAGCACCCCGGCCCAGACCCGCTCGGATCTGCTGCGCAACGCGACGTCTGAGGCGACGGCGCAACCGGCTACCGCCAGGAACAACGCCGCGAGCAGGTGCACGGGTCGCAGATCGACCGAGTGGAACAGTCGAAAAGTGCCCTCGTACAGAAAGGTCGGCAGCGGCGGCTTGCGGTCGATGGCGTCGATGTAGAGGCGGCCCCCATCGCGCAGGGTGATCGCCTGATCGGCAATCGTCGCTTCGTCGGGGTCGAAAAGCTGCAGGACGTAACCCGGTATCCGCACGGCGAGCGCCAGGAGAGTCAGCCCGAGGCCCAACAGCGCACATCGCGGGACATTGTGAGAGTCGGGCTTTGCCGGTTCCAGTGGCTCCACCGACGCAGCGGGTGCCTTCCCTGCCCCTGCCGGGTCAACCACTGATCAGGCGGCGGCCCTCGAAGGCACGGCCCAGGGTGACTTCGTCGGCGTACTCGAGGTCACCGCCCACCGGCAGGCCCGACGCCAGTCGTGAGACGGACATACCCAGTGGCGAGAGCAGCCGGGAGAGGTAGGTGGCGGTTGCCTCACCGTTGAGGTTGGGGTTGGTCGCGAGGATGACCTCCTCGATCGGCTCAGCGCCGAGCCGACGCATCAGCTCGGTAATGCGCAGATCATCCGGACCGATTCCGTCGATCGGGCTGATCGCGCCGCCCAGCACGTGATAGCGACCGCGAAACTCACGGGTGCGTTCCATGGCCATGATGTCCTTGGGCTCCTCTACCACGCAGATGGCGGCCTGGGAGCGCCGAGGGTCCGAGCAGATCCGACACAACGCCTCCTCGGAGACGTTGAAACACATCTCGCAGAAGCGCACCTTGTCCTTGACCACCGAGAGCACATCGGTCAGCCGCTGTACATCGGCACGGTCGGCCTGCAGGAGGTAGAACGCAATACGTTGGGCCGACTTCGGACCCACCCCGGGCAGCCTGCCGAGCTCGTCGATCAGGTCCTGGACCACACCTTCGTACACAGTCGGTCAGCCTACGTGCCCGTCGGCGGTCGCCGGTCGCTCGTTGTAGTCACTACAGCGGGGCTGCCCGGACAACTCAGCGACCGCGTCCATGATGTGATCAGTCAATCCACGTCGGGCCCGGCCAGACGGCATGTCGGCATAGCCGATCAGCGGGTCGATGGGCTTGCCGAACCGGACCGTGAACGGCGCGCGGTGGACCCGGTTGTCACCCGGCGGCTGTACCCGGTCGGTGCCGACCAGGCCGACCGGCACGACGCGCACACCGGCGGTGAGCGCGAGGTAGGCGACACCGGTGTGGCCACGGTAGAGGCGACCGTCCCTCGAGCGGGTGCCTTCGGGGTAGATCCCGAACGCATCCCCCTGAGCCAGCACATCCAGCGCCAGCTGCAACGACTTCGCCGCCGACTGGGCATCATCGCGTTCGATGGGGATCATCCCCATCGTCTCGAACCACAGCCGCGACGCCGTGCCCTTGACGCCGGTGCCGGTGAAGTAGTCGGACTTGGCCAGGAACCGTACCTGACGCGGTGCCACGAGCGGGATCACCACACTGTCGATGAATGAGAGGTGGTTGCTCGCGAGCAGCACAGGCCCATCCAGCGGCACATTGTGAGCTCCCTGCACCTGCGGTCGCATGATCAACCGGGTGGCGGGGGCGACCACCGATTTCGCCGCGCGGTAGAGAGTGCGGTCAGTCACGGTGATCCTCGATGACCACGCCACCGAGGATGGAAGCCACCACAGGGATGCCCACCTCGCCCGCGTCCTCGACGTCCTCGTCGTCGCGGGAACCCTCGTCACCCTCGTACTCCGCAGGTACGGGCTGAGGCGATTCGGCTGGATCACCCTGCCGAGCAGCGTCCTGCTCGCCGTTGGGCTCTGCTGCAACCGGTGGTTCGGGCCCGCGGGCCCACCCCGGAGCCGGCGCCTCGGACGCGCCCCACCCGCCTGGCTCGACGACGGGGGCGGGACGACGCCGCGCGGGGATGCGCGAGGAACGTCGTGCGGGCGCTGAGTCAGCATCGGAAGTGATGCCTGCGCCATGGGAGAGGTTGGCGTCCTCCGGACCGGGTGGCGGCGCGCTGTGCTCAGCGGGCAACACCTCGTCGACGACATCCCGGGTCTGCGTGGCCGGGGCAAAATCGCCGGCGCGGTCGGGAACTGTATCTGCGACCTCGGCGGCGGGTCCGACATCGGCGGGGCTCGACAGGTCCGGCGGTGCACCTGTGTCGCTGTGTGCGTGGACCGTCACCGTGATGCCCAGAATCTCGTGGACAGCCTGGGCGACGACATCACGATGCGCACTGCGTTCAACGGTCGACGCGAGCCCGGCGCTGCTCAGCGACAACACCAACCGCGGGGCGTCGTACTCCTGCACCTGGGCATGCTGGCTGAGCAGAGCCCAGGTCACTCGCCTGATCCGCGCGATCGCATCGAGCACATCCGGCCAGGCGCGACGTACGGCGTCCGTGTCGACGGAACCGATGCGTGATGCACCGCTCGCAGATCCAGTTGCCGGTGCGTCGGTGCGGCGGTCGTCGGTTGCAGGTCCGTCCGAGGCAGACCCGGATGGGGTGGATTCGGATGGAGTGGGTTCGGCAGCCGACTGCCGTCGCGGGCTGCCCTCGTCCTCCGCCGGCTCCTCGGTAGCGCCTTTGACGGGCGCGCGATCTGGAATGTCCCGGCCCTGGGAGCGGACTGCGGTCGCATCGTGGTCGGGCTCGACGCGTCGCGGCGCGGCAGGTTCAGCAGGCGCGGCGCGTTCGGCAGAGGCGGGTTGCGCGCGTTCCGGCGACGCAGCCGGGGACGAAGCGCTCGGCGGCACCGCTGCGGGCTGGACGGGCGCTGCAGTCGGCGAGCCTTCGATGTCCAGCCGACGTTCGACGCGATCCAACCGGGCTGCGTACCCCGCCTCACCCTGAGCACCCGGCAGCAGGACCCGTGCGCAGATCAGCTCCAGCTGTAGTCGAGGCGCCGTCGCGCCGGTCATCTCGCTCAGCCCGGCGTTGACGATGGTCGCGGCGCGGGTCAGCGTTTCGGCTCCGAACGCTGCAGCCTGCTGGCGCATCCGCTCCAGTTGATCCTCTGGCACCCCACGCAGCACCTGAGCGACCCCCTCGGGGACGGCAGCGACGATGATCAGATCCCGCAGGCGCTCCAGCAGGTCCTCCACGAACCGTCGCGGATCATGACCTGACTCGATGACCTTGCCGACCTGCCGGAAGGTTGCTGCGGCGTCGACGGCGGCGAGCGCATCCACGGTGGCGTCGAGTAGCTCGCTGTCGGTAAAGCCCAGCAGCGCCGCCGCACCGGCGTAGGTCAGGCCGCCGGCGTCGGAGCCCGAGATCAACTGATCGAGCACCGACAGCGAGTCGCGCACCGATCCCCCACCCGCGCGGGTGACGAAGGAGAGCACACCGGGCTCGACCTGAACCTGCTCGGACTCGCAGAGCTGCCCCAGATAGTCGGTGAGGCGTTGTGGCGGCACCAGATGGAACGGGTAGTGGTGGGTACGTGAGCGAATGGTGCCGATGACCTTGTCCGGCTCGGTCGTCGCGAAGATGAATTTCACGTGTGGTGGCGGCTCCTCGACGACCTTCAGCAGGGCATTGAAGCCCTGCGTGGTCACCATGTGGGCCTCATCGATGATGTAGATCTTGTAGCGGCTGCTGGCGGGACCGTACGCCGCACGGTCGCGTAGGTCGCGCGCGTCGTCCACCCCACCATGGCTGGCCGCATCGATCTCGATCACGTCGATCGTGCCGGCCCCTCCTCGGGCGAGCGCAACACACGAATCACAGGTGCCGCAGGGAGTCGAGGTCGGACCCTGCTCGCAATTCAGGCAGCGCGCGAGGATGCGGGCACTGGTCGTCTTTCCGCAACCGCGCGGCCCGCTGAAGAGGTAGGCGTGATTGACCCGGTCGGTCTCCAACGCCCTCATCAGGGGCAGCGTGACGTGCTCCTGGCCAATGACGTCGGCGAACGTCTCGGGCCGGTAGCGGCGATAAAGGGCGGTGCTCACGTGGGCACTCTATTGGTCAGGTCCGTCAGGTACCGTTCCTCGCCGCACCGCTCACGACGCTGCGCACCACGTGGCACTGAGGTCGGGGAAGGATTCCGCCAAGCTCGCTCGTAGTCGGGCCGAGACCGCGGACAGCAGCCGCGACACCTGCATCTGGCTGATGCCCAGTCGTTCGCCGATCTGCTGCTGGGTCAGATCATGGCCGAAACGCAGCTGGATCAGCAGTCGCTCACGTGGGGTGAGGGCCCGCAGGCTCTGTGCGAGCGCGAGACGAACCTCGACGGCATCGATCTGCGAGGGCTGCGGGTCGGCGAGGCGATCACCGATCGAGAGCCCGGCATCTTCGGTGAGCATGCTGTCCAACGACGCGGCCGTATAGCACGAGCCGACTTTGCGCGCTTCGTGCACCAGCTGCACGTCGATGCCGAGCTGGTCGGCGACGTCGCGCGCGGTCGGCACATCGGCCATCGACTGCTCCAACGCGCGGGTGGCTAGCACCACATCGGTATAGGTGTCGTAGAGGCCGCGCGGCGGGCGGACAGCCCACCCGTGATCGCGTAGATGTCGTTTCAACTCGCCGTGGATGGTGGCGCCGGCATAGGCGGCAAAGCTGTGACCGAGCTGCGGATCGAAGCGACCGGCGGCCAGGACAAGGGCCACCGCAGCCACCTGCTGCAGGTCATCCAACTCAATTCCGCGGTGTGCATAACGGCGGGCGACGCTGCGGGAGAAGCCGATGTGATCGCGGACCAGGTCGTCCGGCGTTGAGCTGGAAGTAGGGGATTTACTGACGCATGATGTGGTCAACGCAACAGATTTCTTTCCGTGCGGTGTCGGCCCAGCTGCTCTAGGCGACATCTTTGGCCTTACTGATCCGGTGCTGCACGGGGTGCGCGGCCGGAGCCGCAGCACCCGTGGGCCAGGGCTGGCCGATCGATCACCAGACCCGTCGCCGAGACCCACCGATCGGGACCAGGTTGACGACTACGCCGATGACGAGCAGGACGATTCCGACCCAGAGCAGGAACTTGACGCTTGCGACAAGCAGGGCTAGCACGATGAGGATGATGCCAAGAACGATCATTAGATTCCCTAAGCAGTTGATGGAACTCCGATTGACTGACTACTCGAGGTTTCCACCCTTTGGGGGGCAGCGGTACACCCCTAAGGGGGGTTAACGTCAGGCATGGGTGAAATGTCCGGCGCCGAGCCGAAGAACCAACCGCACCAACCGATTACGGTCGCGCTCGTCGATGATTACGACGTCGTCCTGCTGGGGGTCAAGCAGATCATCGACCAGTACAGCGACCGCGTCGTGGTGACCGAGATCGACACCAACCGACCCGTCCAGAAGGACGTCGACATCGTGTTGTACGACGCGTTCGCTCAGCCGGAGGCCGACAAAGACGCGATAGGCGTCCTGCTCGCCAGTTCGCATGCCTCCCGGGTCGTGATCTACACCTGGAACTTCCAAGCGGAACTCATCGAGCAGGCCAGTGCGCTCGGCGTGCACGGATACCTGTCGAAATCGTTGCCGGCCAGGGACTTCATCACCTCCCTGGAGGCGGTGCACGCGGGTGAGATCGTCGTCAACGGCACGCCTACGCGGGGCCGCACCATTACCGGCTTGGACTGGCCGGGTCGCGGCGAAGGACTGAGTGACCGCGAGTCAGAGGTGTTGGCGTTGATCACCCAGGGGTTCAGCAACGCCGAGGTGGCCCGCCGCACATTCCTCAGCCCCAACACCGTGAAGTCCTACATCCGCACGATCTACCGCAAGATCGACGTCTCGAGCCGTACCCAGGCGGTCCTGTGGGGCATCGACCACGGCTTCTCCCCCGATCATCATCGGATCGACGGTTGGCGCGTGTGACACCTGCTACCGACGACAGCAGCTGAACACACCGCCGTCGGACGTAAAGGATCCCCCACGCACCTGGAAGAGCACGCCTGCCCTTGCTGCATTCCTGCCCTGGGGGAGTTCGGCGCGGTACCACCGCGTGGAGGACCGAAGGACAGTCTAAGACACTCTCGGCCCACGGGCCCAGTTGGACCGATTCACACCCGGACGCTCCGAGCGGGTAACCTCTGCTCGCCTGGAGGATTCGCATAGTGGCCTAGTGCGCACGATTGGAAATCGTGTTGGGGATGAAACCCCTCAGGGGTTCAAATCCCCTATCCTCCGCCAATGTTGGACAGCCGATCCGCGACAGCGGCTCGGCTGTTTCCATTCAGATTCATCATGGGTTAGGAAAGCGGGCGCGCCGCCGCCCACAACAGGGGCTATGCCCGGCACACTGGTGGCGCTCGACCTGTTTACTTCAGCCACACACGTCACAGAGGCATCATGCGCACCAGGGGAACCGTCGCCATCGCGGCCGTCGTCGCGACCTGCTCGCTCCTGGTCGGGTGCAGCACGCAGCCGGCGCCGGCGAAGAAATCGACGTGCTCGACCGCAGGCCTACCCACCCCGACAGTCACCATCCCGGCGTCGTACATCCACCTCAATGTCATCAATGCCTCCAACACCGCCGGGTTGGCGGGCAAGGTGGCCACCGACCTGTCGTGGCGCGGCTTCAAGGTCATCGGTACGTCGACCGTATCCGCCGACAACCCCCGCCCGGTTCCCAAGTACGCCGAGATCCGTTACGGCACGGGCGGTTACCAAATCGCGCTGACGCTCGCCGCGCAGGTCGCGCACGCGACGCTGTACGACGACGGGCGGACCAACCCCTCGATCGACCTGGTGCTCGGCTCGGCCTTCAAACTCACGGCGCTTCCGCCGCCGGCGGCCACAACGGTGACCGTCAACGTGTACAACACGACCCCGCGCGCCGGTCTGGCGACCGATGTCGCCAAAGAAATGCGGGCGCGCGGGTTCAAGACCGATCAGGTGGGCAACGACCCGCTCGGAAGCTTCAACCCCGACCTCATCGCCATCGTGCGCTACGGCGCCAGGGGCGAACCGGCGGCACGACGGGTGGCTTTGTCAGTGGCGGGCTCAAAACTTGTCCTGGACGGACGGAAGGACACCTCTGTCGACCTGGTGCTGAGCACCAAGTTCAAGGCCCTCGTGCCCGCCGCGCAGGCAACCGCACCCGCCATACCCCCACCGAAACGCACCTGTTCCTGACCTGCTGGGTATCCATGGGGCACGGTCGCCCGCTTTCAGCACTTTCCCAGAGTTTACTGTATTCTCACAGCCCCACATCAGGTAATCTGCAGGAATAGCGTGCTGTGACAGTCATTTTCGCCGATATATAGATTACCCAACGGTAACGCCGGGGTCGGGGTGCACAGTGTGAAATATGACGAACACGCCAGTTGCCAAGCCCCGTAGCGGCGGCCTGGAAACTCGATCGATCGACTACGTCCCACTCACCGAGCGGCACGGCAAGTTGTGGCACCTCGGGCCGTTGTGGTTCATGACCAACGCCCAGATCGCGACGCTCACGGTCGGCCTGGTCAGCATCGAGGGTGGTGCGAGCCTGGACTGGTCGATCATCGCCATCGTCGTCGGCATCCTCATCGGCACCCTCTTCATGGCTTTCCACTCCGCGCAGGGCCCGCAGCTGGGCCTTCCGCAGATGATCCAGTCGCGACCACAGTTCGGCTACGTCGGCGCCCTACTGGTCTGGTTGTTCGCGTACGTGCAGTACGCGGGCTTCAACGTCTTCAACACGGTGCTCGCCGGTGACTCGGTGCAGCAGAGCACGCACACCTCGTGGCTGAAACCCTGGTACATCATCGTGACGATCATCGCGGCAGTCGTCGCGATCGTGGGGTACGACCTGATCCACCGCGCCGAGCAGTTCCTGACCTACGCGATGCTCGTGGTCTTCGGCATCGTCACAGTGATGCTCTTCACGCTGCACTACCCGGCCGGCACCTTCGCGCTCGGACAGTTCCGCGCGGCGCCCTTCCTCGGCCAGTTCGGGGTCGTGGCGGGTTATCAGATCAGCTGGGCGATCTACGTGTCGGACTATTCCCGTTATCTGCCGCCGGACGTCACGGTCCGCAGAACCTTCTACTGGACCTACGGCGGGTCAGCGGTCGGCGGCGCGTGGATGATGATCATCGGCGCAGTGCTGTTCGCCTGGAAGGGCAAGAACTTCAGCGGCAATGCCATTCCCGAGCTCTACCAGGTCGGCAACAAGGTCTTCAACGGCTTCGGCGTGGTTGTCCTGATGCTCGCGGCGTTGGGGTTGATCTCGGTCATCGCCCTGAACATGTACGGCGGTTCGCTCACCTTGATCAGTGCCGCGGACTCGCTGCGAAAAGTGCGTCCGACCCTGAGTCTGCGGATCGCCACCGTCGTGCTGACGGCTGTGCTGTCGGTGGTCGGGGCAATTGCTGCATCGGCCAACTTCCTGGGCAACTTCACCGACTTCCTGGACCTGATCCTCTACCTGTTCATCCCGTGGACGGCAGTCAACCTGGTCGACTACTACGTGGTGCGGCGCGGGCACTACGCGATTACCGAGATCTTCAAACCCCAGGGCATGTACGGCCGCTGGGGCTGGGCCGGGATCGTGGCCTACCTGGTGGGCTTTGTCGCGATGACACCGTTCTTCGTCGTCGGGACCGTCTACACCGGATTTATCGCAAAGGCCATGGGTACGGTCGATATCTCGTTCTTCGTGGGTCTGCCCGTGGCCGGCATCCTCTACTGGCTGTTCACCCGCCACCTCGACATCGACGCCGAGATCAAGGTGGCGGATCAGGAGGTGCAGGAGCTGGAGAAGGCAGCACTCGAGGGCACCCTGTGAGGTCAGCGCTGGTGCCGTCAGCGGTGGTGAGGTCAGCGGCGGCGGCGCGCCGTGCCGAACAGACTGCGGGTGATCTCGCGGCCCAGGGCCGACCCGGCCGACCGCATCATCGAGCGGAAGACCGGTGAGCTGGTCACCTCCTGGATGACCCCCCTACCTTCCTTCTCCTCCTCGGCGCCCTTCGCCCGCGGAGCCGGGCGAGACCCGGCCGGCGCTACCGGCTGGGATTCCTGCTCAGGGGGCGCCTGCGATGCCCTCGCCAGTCGGGCGTTGAGCATCTCGTAAGCAGACTCGCGATCCACCGTTTCGGCGTATCGCGGAGTGAGGGATGAGGCGCCCAGCACGGCGTCGATCGTCTCCTGCGAGCTCGGCGCCATCAGGGACTGGGGCGCCAGCATCCGGGTCCAGGCAACGGGCGTCGGCGCGCCGTTCTCGGACAACACGGTCACCACCGCCTCACCGATACCGAGCTGGGTGAGTAGCTCTTCCAGGTCGTAGCCGCTGTGCGGAAAGGTCTGCACTGTCGCCTTCAACGCTTTGGCGTCTTCGGGTGTGAAGGCACGCAACGTGTGTTGCACGCGGTTGCCCAGCTGGGACAACACGTCGCTCGGTACGTCTTTGGGCGTCTGGGTGACGAAGAAAATGCCGACACCCTTGGACCGGATGAGCCGGACGGTCTGCTGAATGGCGTCCAGGAAGGCCTTGGACGCGTTGTCGAAGAGCAGGTGGGCCTCGTCGAAGAAGAAGACCAGTTTCGGCTTGTCCACGTCGCCGACTTCGGGCAGATCGTGGAACAGGTCCGCCAACATCCACATCAGAAAGGTGGAGAAGAGCGCGGGTTTGTCCTGCACCGCGGCCAGTTCCAGGCAGCTGACCACGCCGCGGCCGTCCGGCGCGACCCGCAGCAGGTCAGCGGTGTCGAATTCGGGCTCCCCGAAGAAGTCGTCCGCGCCCTGGTCGCTGAACGCGATCAGATTGCGCAGGATGACACCGGCGGTTGCCGACGAGAGCCCACCCAGTCCTTCCAGGTCCGCCTTGCCATCCTTGGAGGTCAGGTGAGCGATGACTGCGCGCAGGTCCTTCAGATCCAACAGGGACAGCCCTTGACTGTCGGCCCAGTGGAAGACCAGCCCGAGGCTCGACTCCTGAGTGGCATTCAGTCCCAGCACCTTCGACAGCAGCGTCGGACCGAACGAGGTGATCGTCGCCCGGATCGGCACGCCCTTGCCCAGTCCGGCCAGAGAGTAGAACTCCGTCGGGTAGGAGGTGGCAACCCACTGCTGCCCGACGTCGGCGGCACGTGCCGTGATCCTGTCCCCGGATCGGCCCGGAGACGCTATGCCGGACAGGTCGCCTTTGATGTCGGCCAGGAAGACAGGCACCCCCTGGGCGCTCAACTGCTCGGCCATCAGCTGCAGTGTCTTCGTCTTGCCGGTGCCGGTCGCGCCCGCGACCAGGCCGTGGCGGCTCATCATCGACAATGGCAACCGCACCGGTACGTCGGCGTGGGCCTGCCCGTCCAGCACGGCTGCGCCGAGTTCGAGAGCCGCCCCGTCGAAACCGTATCCGGCTTGGATCTGGGCAAGGGTTTCCGCGGAAGTGGTCACAAACGCGACCTTACTTGGCCGATGGTCGCGGGCTCCCACGATCGGGGCACTTCCAGCCGTAGCATCGGCGACGTGATCTTCAAGGCTGTCGGGGAGGGCCGCCCCTACCCCCACCACGGGTTGGAGACACCCGCTGACTGGAGCGCGGTGTCTCCGAGGACTGTGCGTCTGGAACACCTGACCACTACCAAGCGCCACCTGGACCTGGCGTTCGTGCTGGCTGCGGACTCCACTTTCTACGGCGACATCTTCGCTCACGTCGTGGGATGGAACAGCGAGTTCTATCTCGAAGACGGCCTGCACCGCGCACTCAGAGCGGCACTGCAGCAGCGGCCGATCCTGCATGCCCGGGTGCTCATGCTGTGAGCCTCAACGGTCTACAGATCGCCCGCCGGCGCCGTCAGGTCCGCGCCACGATCGTGCTCGCGCTCGCTGCGCTCCTGGTCACCGTCGGGCTCCTGTTCGCAATCCGTAACATCAACGCGCCGGGTGCGCTCCCATCAGGTTCCGCCACCTCCACCTGCGCGGCGAAAGCACTGCCGCAGGCGGGGTTCACCTTGAACATCTACAACGCCTCGGGCCCTTCCGGCAGCGCCAGCTCTGTCGCTACCCAGTTCGCGACAGGCGGTTTCAAGATCGGCACGGTCAGCAATGATCCCTACAAGCAGAAAATCGACGGGGTTGCGCAAATTCGTTACGGCAAGGGCGGTGAGGCCTTCGCGAAGCAGTACGTCGAGCGGGCGGTGCCCGGCGCGCAACTCAGCCCCGACGGCCGTACCGACAACTCCGTCGACGTGGTGATCGGCAAACAGTTCCGTGCCTCTGTCGCCAAGACTCCCACCGCGAAGACGTGCTGATAGCAAACCCATTTCGCCACCACCGGACGACTCGGGTACTCTCGTCCGCGGTGGCGTGTCCGAGCGGCCTAAGGAGAACGCCTCGAAAGCGTTTGTGGGTGAAAGCCCACCGAGGGTTCAAATCCCTCCGCCACCGCCAGTCTGAGGCAGGCCCCGGGTTCATCAGCCCGGGGCTTCTTCATATCCGCCGACACCCTCAAGGGTGCCGACGAGGTCAGCGCCCTCAGCGCGAGCGACATCGCGATGCATCTCGATTCGGTATACCTCAGCGTCACGCATACCCATTGGGGCCCTATCTGGGACTACGGTTCTAAGACTGTTGGATCGAGGATGGGACCCATCATGAGTGAGACCGCTCCAGAGCCGGTCAGCAAGGCGAAAGTCATCGTCGCCAGTGTTTCGGCGGCGGTCGGTGCATTCCTCTTCGGGTTCGATTCCTCCGTCATCAACGGCGCTGTCGATGCCATCGCGTCGGGTTTTCAACTCAGTGCCTTCCTCAAGGGTTTCGCGGTAGCCATCGCACTGCTCGGCTGTGCGGTCGGCGCCTGGTACGCCGGGCAGCTCTCGGACCGACTCGGTCGTAAAAAGGTCATGCTGATCGGGGCGGTGCTCTTCTTCGCCAGCTCGATCGGCTCCGCCTTCTGCGGCAGCGTCTGGGACCTGATGGTCTGGCGGGTGGTCGGCGGGTTCGGTATCGGTGTCGCTTCAGTCATGACGCCGTCCTATATCTCCGAGATCGCACCGGCCAAAATGCGCGGATCGCTCACCTCGGTCAACCAGCTCGCGATCACTATCGGAATCTTCGCGGCCCTGCTGTCCGATGAACTCCTGCAGAACTCTGCTGGCGGAGCCGCTAAAGCCGCGTTCTTCGGGATGTCTGCCTGGCGCTGGATGTTCCTGGTCGGCGTGGTGCCCTCGGTCGTCTACGCGGTGGTTTCATTCCTGCTTCCGGAGTCGCCGCGGTACCTCGTGCGCGCCGGAAAGAACGACCAGGCTCGCGACATCCTGCACAACATGGGTGAGCCGGACCCGGAGAAGAAGGTCAAGGACATCAAGGACTCCATCCAGGAGGAGGACCGCACCAGCTTCGCCGACATCAAAGGTCCACGACTCGGGTTACGACCGCTGGTGTGGGTCGGCATCATCCTGGCAGCACTGCAGCAACTGGTCGGAATCAATGCGATCTTCTACTACTCCAGCACGCTGTGGAAGTCGGTAGGTTTTTCCACCGCCGATGCGTTCAAGACCTCGGTGATCACGTCCGTGATCAATGTCGTGATGACGTTTGTGGCAATTCTGTTCGTCGACAAGTTCGGACGCAGGTTGCTCCTACTGATCGGCTCCTGCGGGATGTTCCTCGGTCTGGGGATGGCGGCCCTGGCGTTCTTCAACTCCACCAAGGTCAACGGCGAGATCACGCTGCCGGGCTCATGGGGCATCGTGGCGTTGATCGGCGCCAATCTCTTCGTGATCTTCTTCGCCGCGACCTGGGGACCGATCGTCTGGGTGCTGCTCGCCGAGATGTTCCCCAACCGGCAACGCTCCTATGCACTGGCGATCGGCACGGTCAGCAACTGGCTCGCCAACTTTGTCGTGACGGTGCTGTTCCCCTACCTGTCCAACCGCATCGGGCTGGGCTACCTCTACGGCATCTTCGCGGCCTTCGCGGTGATCTCCTTCTGGTTCGTCCTCTCGATGATCCCTGAGACCACGGGCCAGGAGTTGGAGGACATGAGCGGCGGCACCAAGCGCGAGAACACCGCGTCCGCCGCCAGCTGATCAGCGAACCTGCGGCGCGCCTCGTGCAGCACGACGACGGGCCCGAAAGAATTCAGTCAGCAGTAGCGCACATTCACTTTCCCGGACACCTCCGACACAACTCACCCGGTGCGGCGACGGGTTGTCGCTGATGACATCCCAGGCACTGCCGCATGCTCCGGCTTTGGCGTCATGGGCGCCGAAGACAATGCCCGCCAATCGGGACTGCATCACTGCCCCAGCGCACATCAGACACGGCTCGAGTGTCACCACGAGCACACAGTCGTCCAGCCGGTAGTGGCCCAGATGTGCTGCCGCCGCACGGATCGCCAGCATCTCGGCGTGACCCAGCGGGTCGGCACTACCAACCCGCCGATTGAGGCCGGCCCCGATCACCTCGCCGGACGCATCCACCACCACTGCGCCCACCGGTACGTCATCGGTCAACAGCGCGTCGCGCGCCTGTTCCAACGCCAGGCCCATCCATCCGTCGTGCGGCGTCTCGAGCGCGCCGGAAGTGCTTGCCATCACGCCGTAGAGTCTGATCCATGCGAGTCCAGGTCGCCAACCATCCGCTGATCGCGCACAAGCTCACCTATCTGCGGGACGAGCGCACCGACAGTCCGACCTTTCGACGGCTGACCGAGGAGCTGGTCACCTTGCTGGCGTACGAGGCGACCCGCGCCGTCCGCGTCGAACCCTTCAGGATCAACACTCCCGTCGCGCCGACGACCGGCATCAAACTCGCCAGCCCCAAACCACTGGTCGTGCCGATCCTGCGGGCCGGTCTGGGCATGCTGGAGGGAATGGTGCGTTTGCTGCCCAGCGCGGAGGTCGGGTTCCTCGGGATGCAGCGCAACGAGGAGACCCTCGAAGCGATCACCTACGCCAACAGGCTGCCCGATGATCTGTCCGGGCGGCAGTGTTATGTGCTCGATCCGATGCTCGCCACCGGTGGCACCCTGGCGATGGCGCTGAGGTTTCTGGCCGAACGCGGCGCCGACGACATCACCGCGGTGACGTTGCTCTGCGCACCGGAGGGCATCGAAGCCCTTGACGCCGCGCTCGCCGACCTGGACGTGCCGATCACCCTGGTCACCGGCGCCATCGATGAGCGACTGAACGAAAAGGGCTACATCGTGCCCGGCCTCGGCGATGCCGGCGACCGGCTGTACGGCGTGGTCTGAACACTTCCGGCCCCATCAGGGGCAGCAACGCGCCCGCATCTCCGATGGGA
>JALYUK010000223.1 GCA_030853805.1 Actinomycetota bacterium
TGAGCAGCTTCGTTGTCACGAAGACGTGTTGTCGTAAGGCTGAAATTTCGGCGGTACTACGTTTCGCGGGCGGGTTGCACATCATCGGTGGCCACGTGGTGGTGGAGGCTGAGTTGCAGACCGCGGCCGCCGCGCGTCGACTGGCCCAGAACATGACCGCGGTGTATGGCAGGACATGTGAACTCGTGGTGACCAATGGCAGCGACCTGACACGCGAACCTGCTTTTGTGGTGCGGGTCGCCTCTGACGGTCAGACGCTCGCCCGTCAGGCGGGGCTCATCGACGCCCAGGGCCGGTTGGTGCGGGGGCTTTCCCCGCGGGTGGTGCACGGCCCGGTGTGTGACGCCGAAGCGGCCTGGCGGGGCGCGTTCCTGGCTCGTGGTTGGCTATCCGAGCCTGGCCGTTCCGCGTCGATGGGACTGACATGTCCTGGGCCTGAGGCGGCGTTGGCGTTGGTGGGTGCCGCACGCCGGATGGGAATCATGGCTACGACACGGGAGGTGCGCGGGGTGCACCGGGTGATCATCCGGGACGGGGACGGGATCGCTGCGATGCTGACTCGTCTGGGGGCGCCTGAGACTGCCGGGACCTGGCAGCAGCATCGGATGCGCCGACAGGCCCAGGCCACGGCCCGTGCCCTGCCTAGTTTTGGTGACGCGAACCAGCATCGGGCGACGCGGGCAGCGGTCGCGGCGGGTGCCCGGGTTGAGCGGGCGATGAATATTTTGGGTGAGCAGGCCCCCGATCACCTGGCCCAGGTGGGCCTGTTGCGTATCCAATACCAGCACGTCAGCCTTGAGCAGTTGGGTCAGCTCGCGCGGCCTCCGATCAGTAAAGACACGATCGCCGGCCGTATTCGACGGTTAGTAGCGATGGCCGACCAGGTAGCCGCTGACTGTGGCATCCCCGGCACTGATGCCACCCTGGCCCCAGATGTCCGCGGCTGAGGGTAGCCACGAGAGAAGGGGCTGTCCGTGACACCGCAGCAGCCGAGGATGGGAGGGGGAAAGGTAACCCCCCTGATCCTCTTGTACAAAGGATTGGTGACACCAGTCATGGTGGTGCAGTTTCGCCCACCGGCAGCCGTGCCTCACCCACTGCTGAAGTGGGCCACGCGTCAGGGGTACGCGGTCCCCACGTCGGGCACGTTGTCATGGCGCCCACCGCAGGGGTCCGTGGTGGCGCGCATGGTGCTCGCCCCCACGGGGCGAGTAATCATCACCAGTGATGATCAAGAGATTCTCCTTGACAATGTGGTGGGCGACCTGGCAGCCGACGCGCCCGATCAGTCGTGGCAACAAGCCGCTGGGCATGCGCAGCGGGTGTTGCTGTATCTGGGGATCGGCGCCCTCCCGATCACCACGAAAGGGCAGTTACGCCAAGCAGCCGCCACTCATTGCCTTCTCGGCGGCTGGTCACACGTTGCCCTACCAGACCGTTAAAACTGCCGCCACGGCTTACCGGAAGTATGAGCGACGGGTCCGGTGACCACCGGGTGCGCGATCAGCCCGTTGAAGCCCAACTTTCGAAGGTGAAACACGGCAACAAAACCACCAGGCAAGGACTGCCGAACTCTCAATCAGCAGGTTTGGAGGGTGGCGTGCCGCCCAGCGGCGGGACGTCGTTGATGGGGATACGCACGGTTGGTGTCACCGGTGTGGCCTGGGCGGTGGTGAGACGCTGCATCTGGCGGCGACGGCAGCTCGTGCCAGGTCGCCATCCCAGGTGGCAAGCACCATCGAGTCCTCGTTGATGCTTAACGCTGTTGCTAGGTGGACGGCGTCGTAGCCGCGTAGGCCGTGGGTTTGGGCGAGTTCTCCCGCAGTGTGGGCAAGGTCAGGGTCTAGGCCGATGATGTCCAGTTCCGCGCAGAGCCCGTCTATTTTGTCGACGGCGCGGGGCAGCATTGTTGAGGTGATTCTGCCTCCGCGGGCAGCGGCTGCTGTGGCGGCCCGGGCTTCGGGGTAGATCAGTTGGCTGGAGACCACTGATGCGGCGCGATCCCAGAGTTCCGCGGCGAGTTCAGAACCTGGTTCGTTGAACACCAGCTTGATCAACGCTGATGTGTCGAGGTAGATGATCAGCGCCGTTGCTCGCTGACCAGATCAGAGACCGAACCGTCTGCTTGAAGGAGCTCGCCACCGCTGGCGCGCCGGCGGTGGCGTTGTGGGTCGCGCACCAGGCCTCGGGCACGCAAATCGGCAAGCGGGTCAGTATCGTCCACCATCGATAACCGTGCGACCCGGCGGCCGCGCATCGTGATCACCACGTCGCTACCAGCGCCGACGTGTCGTACGTAACGGCTCAGTTGGT
>JALYUK010000212.1 GCA_030853805.1 Actinomycetota bacterium
AAACTAGAGGCCTACAAGAATCACGACCGTGTCGCAACCCATAGGTTCCGAGGCGTCTCGTGGGCCACTCCCCCGCCGCCGCCACATTGCCGGGATTCCGCAGGTCAGCGATTCTCGTAACTATGTCTCGTAACCTAAGGTGTGTATTTGGGCACTCATCGTTAGTTACGAGACACTCCAGGAGCACACGGTGGACAAGCAGATCGGATATGCCCGGGTCTCGACCAAAGGGCAGTCCACCGACCCCCAAGACGCCGATCTGCACTGATCAGCAGATGTCAACAGTCGCCGGTTCAACCCGTGCCATCACTGGGGTCGTAGTGCAAACGACTTTCGAAACTGACAAAGCAGTCCAGCGACGTGGGCGAGGTCGTCGGATCGCGCTCGTGCGGTGAGTCAGAAATAGCGCGGATACGGGCTAGAGCCGAGCGCCGTCATCGAAGGGATCCAGGTCGTCGCGGTTGGCCGGTTGACGCAGCACGAGCAGGACCAGACCCAGCACGCTGAGACCGCAGGCCAGGATCCACCACAACGGACGGGTCTCGCGGTCGAAGGCGAAAAGATAGATCAACCACAGCGGTCCGCCGATGAGGGCTCCGCAAATGGCCCAGAACTGGAAATCGTCGCGCGGCAGGGGTGCAGGGGCAGGCGGTTCGTAACTGCCCTCGTCGTCCAGGATGTCGTGTGCGGCGCCGTTGTCGGGTACCCGCCACTGACCCGGCATCACAATGTTGACGGGCGGGGGCTTCGCAGCGGGCTCCTGGGGCTGCGTGGCCGCCGCCTCGGGGTCGCCAGGACCGGACAACTGGGACACGATCTCGGCAAAACGGGCGTCGAAGTCGGTCTGTTCGTCGTGGCTCTCGCTACCCGGTGCGCTCATTGCTGGGAAACTCTCGTGATGAAGTCGACAGCTTGATCCTCGATGAGTTCCGCGTCGTGGTCCAGGGTCGCGACGTGGTAGCTGTTCTCCAGCACGACGTCGGTGACGTCTTCGCTGGAGATCCGGGACAGCAACAATTGGGAGCACTCCGCAGGGACCACGTGGTCCTGCGGCGAGTGGAACAGGATGACCGGTTGGGTGATCTGCGGCAGATCGCGCGTGACCTGCTCCCACATTTTCATCTGCGAGCGCAGCGCCTTCAACGGGGTACGGGAGTACCCGACTTCGATGGCACCGGGTTTTTTGATGTCCCCGCTGATCGCGCCGAGCGAAGGAACCAGGTGCTGAAGAAGTGGGACGGCCAGCAGCCGTTTGTCGTTCATCATGTACGCCGGGTTGATCAGCAGCAGACCGCTCACGCCGCTCGCATATGTCTCGGCGATCAAGGTGGCCAGGGTGCCCCCCATCGACAGTCCGATCACGAATACCTGCTCACAGGTCGCCGCCAGTTCGCAGTAGCCGGCATCGACCTCGGCGAACCAGTCTGTCCAGCGGGTCTTGTTCATCTCCTGCCACGTTGTGCCGTGACCCGGCAACCGAGGAAGACGCACAGAGAACCCCTCGCGGGCGAAGCGGTCGGCCAGCGGTCGCATGCTCTGGGGTGAACCGGTGAACCCGTGGCAGACCAGCACGCCGACCGGTCCGCCGTCGTGGCTGAACGGTTCTGCACCGGGAAGTATCTGCATCCCGGTATCTTCGCACTTCACCGCGCGAGCCGTGCGGAGTGCCGTATTGTGCGATGCGCCGGGTACGCAACGAAGGAGTCCAGCGGACGTGTTCTATTGGTTGCTCAAATGGGTTCTCCTGGGACCACTGCTGAAGAGCATTTTCCGTCCTTCGGTGGAAGGCGCCCAGCACGTTCCCGATGAGGGCCCGGCCATCCTGGCGAGCAATCACCTGTCGTACTCGGATTGGTTGTTCATGCCGTTGGTGATCACCCGCCGAGTGACCTTCGTGGCCAAGGCGGAGTACTTCACCGGCACCGGTGTGAAGGGGACACTGCAACGCTGGTTCTTCAAGGGTGCCGGCCAGGTGCCCATCGACCGATCCAGTGCTAGCGCCGCAGCGGGGGCCATCGCCACCGGGCTGCGCATTCTCGCCAACGGTGAGCTGTTCGGCATTTATCCCGAAGGCACGCGGTCACCCGACGGGCGCCTCTACAAGGGTAAAACCGGTGTTGCGCGGATGGTGCTGGAAGCCAAGGTGCCATTGATCCCGGTCGCGGTGATCGGTACCGACGAAGTGGCGCCGCCCGGCAAGATCTTCGGCAGAATGGCGCACCCGCATGTCCGGTTCGGTGAGCCGATGGACTTCTCACGATATGAGGGCATGGAGAACGACCGTTTCATACTGCGGTCGATCACCGACGAGATCATGTACGAGCTGATGTTGCTGTCCGGCCAGGAGTACGTGGACGTGTACGCCTCCTCTTTGAAGGACCGCGTTACACAGAAGGCGAAGGGCATCGGCGGCGGTGCCGCAGCTCTGGCCAGCACCGCCGCGCACAAACTGGTGCCCGGTTCGGGTGCCGACAGCGGCGATCACTCCAAGAACAGCAACACCGACAGTATCGCTGCGGGTGCGGTCGACCAGGACGTTGTCGAGGCCGGTGCGCAGAACACTGTCGCCAGCGGTTGAGCTTAATTCGGACGCGTCTTTACGACTTCTCCCAGCTTGGCGGCCTACGGTTCCCGGAGTCAGAGGTGTGAGCTGCGGGTGAGCGGGGAGTTTGACGATGGCATTCGGTCGACGGGACAACGAACAGTCAGCTGCGGTGAGTCCGCAGGGCACATCTCCAACCGGCGCGGCCCTGCCTGCTGCGGCCGTCAACAGGATCCAGCGCTTGGCCGCCCGGGAACGGGGCGACAAATCGGCGTTCACCTCGGATCTGTCGGTGAACGAATTCGTGCTTGTCCACAAGCTCGGGTTCGAGCCGCTCGGCTACGTCATGGGTACCTCGATCTACCACATCGGGTATCAGTTCCAGAACTGGGGACAGTCGATGGAGCTGGATGTGCTGTCGTCGGCGATGTACAACGCCAGGTCACTGGCCATGGATCGGATGCGCAGTGAGGCGCACGCGTTGGGCGCCGACGGAATCGTGGGTGTGAACCTGAAAATTCAGCGATACGCGTGGGCGACCGATGAGTTGGAGTTCATCGCTCAGGGCACTGCGGTGCGGGCGCGTGAACCCAACCCGTCCTACAAGTTGCGCGACGGTGGGCCATTCACCTCCGACCTGTCCGGGCAGGACTTCTACACGCTGGTCAAGGCCGGGCACTTCCCGAGGGCGCTGGTGTTCGGTGCCTGCGTCTATCACGTCGCGCACCAGAGCGTTCGCCAGACGATGAAGATGGCGGGCCGCAATATGGAGATGCCGCAGTTCACCGAGGCCGCCTACACGGCGCGGGAGTTGGCCATGACACGCATGGAGGACGAGGCGAACCGGTTCGGGGCCGATGGAATCGTGGGTGTGTACACCGATGTCAACGCGCATATGTGGGGTGCGCACGCGTCCGAATTCCTCGCGGTCGGCACGGGCGTGACGAGCTCGCCGGAGAGCGGCATCCCCGACCCGACGATGACGCTCTCCCTGCAGTAGCCGATGGGATTTCTGCGTGGTCGGGGCCGGGAAGTGAACCCTCCTGCCCGGTACGGACCGTCGGTACCTCGACCGTTCTCGGAACTGATCGAGACCGGACCGTCCTCTGCTCTGGAGTCGTTGGCGCGACATGCCAGGGTGCCTGACGACGCGCGCGAGCGACTCCTGCGCCTGGACACTGCGCTCATTCAGGCCGGGCAGTATCTGGCGGACCGCGGGATCACCGGAGTCGACGCCTACGAGGTTGCTCAGATCCGTGACGACTTCGCGCCGTCGGCCGTCAGCGCGTACCTCGGTCTCCCGCCGGGCACCGCAGGAACGGCTGTGCTGATGGACGAGATGACCGGCGCTCAGCTGCTGGTGCGCGAACTGGACCTCCTGTTGTCGGCTGTGGATCAGCTGGTGGCCCGGGCGGGAGAAGTGGGGCAGACCCGACTACGTGCGCATCACCGTTTCGTGGAAGAGAAGTACGGGGCACGCCCGACCGACCTGGAGTTGTAAAGCCGGCTGCGCTGCTTCGGTATTCTGGAGCAGTGAGCATCGTGAGTCCTGTAGCGCCCATCTCGGATCCTTCGCCACTGCCGGAGTGGGTCGACGTACCCGCTGCCCAGCAGCCGACCTGGCCCGACCAGGATGCGCTCGCCGCCGTCCGCGAAGAACTCGCCGCCAGCCCGCCGCTGGTGTTCGCCGGCGAGTGCGACGTGCTGCGAGAGCGCCTGGCGGCAGCATCCAAGGGTGAAGCGTTCTTGTTGCAGGGTGGCGATTGCGCGGAGATGTTCGCCGCCGCGACTGCGGACGGGATCCGCGATCGCATCAAGACGATTCTGCAGATGGCAGCGGTTCTGACCTACGGAGCGAGCACTCCGGTCATCAAGGTCGGGCGTATCGCCGGTCAGTACGCGAAGCCCCGCAGCAGCGGCAACGAGACCCGCGGTGAGGTCACTCTGCCGGCATACCGCGGTGACATGGTGAACGACTTCGCGTTCACCCCTGAATCACGCACCCCGGACCCGCGACGGTTGATGCGGGCGTACCACACGAGTGCTTCGACGTTGAATCTCGTGCGTGCTTTCACGCAGGGCGGATTCGCCGATCTGCGGCATGTACACGAGTGGAACCAGGGCTTCGTCGCCAACAGCGCCTACGCGCGGTACGAGAGCATCGCAGCCGATATCGGTCAGGCGATGAAGTTCATGGCTGCCTGCGGAGCGGATTTCGACGCCCTGCGCGCCGTGGAGTTCTTCGCCAGTCACGAGGCCCTGCTGCTGGACTACGAGAAGCCGCTGACCCGCATCGACAGCCGGACGGGGAACGCGTACGCGGTGTCCGGACACTTCCTGTGGGTGGGGGAGCGCACCCGACAGCTGGACGGCGCTCATCTGGACTTCGTGTCCAAGATCCACAACCCCATCGGCATGAAGGTCGGCCCCAAAGCCGACCCGGACGATCTGATGCGGATCATCGACAAGCTGGACCCGCACCGTGAGCCCGGTCGCCTGACGTTCATCACCCGGATGGGTGCGGGCGTCATCCACGATGCCCTGCCGCCGATCGTCGAGCGGGTGACTGCCGAGGGCGGCAAAGTCACCTGGGTGTGCGATCCCATGCACGGCAATACCTTCGAGTCCTCGACGGGGTACAAAACCCGCGAGTTCGACGACATCATCGCCGAGGTCCAAGGGTTCTTCGAGGTACACCAGGGTCTGGGCACCGTGCCCGGCGGCATCCACGTGGAGTTGACCGGTACCGACGTCACCGAGTGCCTGGGCGGTTCGGAGAAGATCCTGGCCGCAGACCTGGAGAAGCGCTACGAGACCGCGTGCGACCCACGGCTGAACCACCAGCAGAGCCTGGAGCTGGCCTTCCTCGTTGCGCAGATGTTGAGCGCGCGGAACAAGGGGATCAGACGACCGACAGCGTGACGCTGCTTCCCTTGCGTACCTTCGTGCCGGCAGACGGATCGGTGGCCCGTACGGTATCGAACAGGCCGCCGAAATAACGGCGTACCTTCACGGTGAGACCGAGCGCCTCCAGCGCCGATTTCGCCTTGGCCGTCGGCTTGCCGGTGACATCCGGCACGGTGATCAGCTCGGGACCCTTCGACACGGTCAGCGTGACGGTGTCGCCGCGAAAGCCCGTCCCGTCTGCGGGAGTCTGCGAGATGACCTTGCCCGCGGGCACGGTATCGCTGAATTCATCAGCAGCCTTGGTGACAGTGAATCCGGACCTGTCCAGGACACCAGTGGCGGCTGCGACGGTCTGTCCCGTGACGGCGGGCACGGCGATCGGCTCGCGACCCATACTGATGGTGAGAGCAACCGCGGCACCTCTTTTGAGCGATGACGTTGCAGCAGGATTGGAGCTGACGACCTCCCCGGCCGGCACCGTGTCGTCGTACGCCTGCGTCACCGTTCCCACCCGCAACATCGCGGCACTCAAGGCGGTCTGCGCCTGTTCCTGCGTTTTCCCGTCGAGTGTCGGGACGGTATGACGCTCCGGGCCGCGGGAGACGGTCAGTGTGATGTCTGCGCTTTTACGGACCTGGGCCCCCGGTGTCGGCTTGCTCGCAATGACGTCACCGACGGGCACCTTCTCGCTGAAGGCCTGTGTGACGGAGGTGTCCAGATGCTGGGCCCGAATCAGCGAGATGGCCTGACCCTGCGGACGCCCGAGGACGTCGGGTACCGAGGTCTGACCGAGGGGGCCCAGAGTGAACAACCAACCACCGGTAGCTATCAGCGCGACGGCCAGTAACGCCACCAGACCCACCAGGATCGATCGACGACGCTGTGGGCTCGCGGGTGCGTCCGTGGGCTCGACCAACGCGTGGGTGGCATCTATCCCCAGACGTGAGGTGTGCGCCGGATGGTCGCTCTGGCCGGAGGCGGGTCCGACCGGCGCCGCATCAAGTTGATCGTCGGTGAGGCCGGCCCGTATCGCGTTCAACTCCTCCAGAAGTTCGGCCGCGTCTGCGGGACGTTGCAGCGGGTCGGTCGCCGTTGCATCCTCGATCAACGCGTCGACCGCTGCGGGCACCGTCGGCACCGTCTGGGAAGCAGTCGGCACGGTGCCGTGTACATGCTGGTAGGCGACGTGGATGGGGGAGTCACCGGGAAATGCCTTGTTACCGGTGAGCATCTCGAAGATCAGTAAGCCGACGGAGTAGACGTCGGACCGTTCGCTGGACCGGCCGGTCTCGACCTGCTCGGGAGACAGATAGGCAGCCGTCCCGAAGATGACGCTGGAGTCGGCACTTGCAGTGCGTGTCGTCACCGCGCGAGCCAGGCCGAAATCCACGACCTTCACGGTGCCGTCGTCGCGTAGCAGGACGTTCTCGGGCTTGATATCGCGATGCACGATCCCACGCGAGTGGGCCACGGCGAGAGCCGCGAGGATGCCCTCCGCGATCTGCAGGACCCGGCGGACGCTCATCGGCGATGTTGTGCGGATCAGTTCCCGCAGGGTGGTGCCCTCCACCAGCTCCATCGCGATGAAGACGTAGTGCTCGTCCTGACCCTGGTCGGTGACGGCGACGATATTGGGATGGGACAAGCGTGCTGCGGACCGCGCCTCCTGCCGGAAACGCTCGACGAACTGCTCATCGCGGGCCAGGTCCGGACGCATGATCTTCAGGGCCACATGCCGGTCCAGGCGTTCGTCCAACGCTACGTAGACGGACCCCATACCGCCATCGGCGAGGTGATGCAGCACCTGGTACCGCCCGTCGACCCTACGGCCCACGAGAGAGGACGAGGCGGTTGACGGCACGGTCGCAGTCTACGAACCCTGGCGGCGGTCATCGGGAGGCGCGGCCCGTGGGAAACTGATGACATGGCTGATCTGGAGACAATGGTCGGGGACTGGCTCTCAGTTCCGGAGGTAGCCGAGGCACTCGGGCTGCGTCAGCGGCAGGTTCGCCAGATGATCACTGACGGTGACCTGCTCGCCCACCGCATCGGTGCACATCTTGCGCTGGGCGTTCCGGCGGTGTTCATCCGCGACGGCGAGATCCTGCCCTCGTTGCCCGGCACGGTGACCGTGTTGCGCGACGCACGCCTGACCGACGACGAGGCGTTGGAGTGGTTGTTCACTCCCGATGAAACGCTTCCGCTTCCGGGGGCACCTATGCAGATGCTGCTCGCCGGGCGAAAGTCGGAGATCCGCAAGCGGGCTTC
>JALYUK010000238.1 GCA_030853805.1 Actinomycetota bacterium
GCCTGTTATTGATGAGGCGATCGGGTTGATCCGCAGTCGCACGGGAGTTAGTTCGGTCCAGGCCCGTGAACGGTTGCAGACGATGAGCCAGCACGAGCACGTGAAAATGGTCGATATCGCCGCACACTTGGTCGATGAAGCGGTACGACGCGCCCGCGCCCGCCACGCGGGCAGCTGACGTGACGGCGCGGAGGACATACGGACGGGCGGCACCAGGCTCGTTGGCTCTGCGCTCGGGAGCGCTATCAGAGCAGATGCCAGATGGAAATCACTACCGCGCTGAGCGCAGATCTCGCTCTTTTGAGTGCCGCCCTGGGTGACCCAGTGACCGGCCCCAGGATTGACACTGCTGGGCTGGTCGCGGAGTCAGATATCCAGGTAGTGCTCGACGCGGCAACACCGGGCGCGTTCGTAGACCTGGCTGCTGACGAGCAGAATCTTGACGGTCCTGCGACCGGACGGCATGGATCTAGCGCGCCGGTGATGCGCCGTTGGCGCGTCACGCGCCCCTGATTGCCGTGGGCGGTAGCCGCCGCTAGGGGGGCTTCTCGGAAGGGATCGTGGTGTAGAGCATCGATCAGAGCACGTGAAACGCCGTAGTGTTGGTATTGCTGGGATCCCAGCAGGTCCGAATACCGGTCGGCCGTCCGCTGCCGCCGCAGGAGCATCCGCTCCGATCCGGACACCACGGCGATCGCTTTTCGTCAGGATCACCATGTCCACCACATCAGCACATCGCACAACAGTGCAGCAGGTTCGCCCCGATGCCCTTCAGACCGCAGGGCGGGCACGTGTGCCGGGCAAAGTCCCGGGTGTTCCCCGACCCTCGGATGGAATCGGTAAAAGCACACCGGGGACACGCGGGGCGCGCAGGCGGGTCCTCACGTTTGAGGCATGGCTGGGCGGCGCCGGGATTCGGACCACCACCGAAGGACCGTCTCGCACGGCCGGGGGTCAGCACGTCCTGGTGGCCGTTGCCTCACCCGCAATGGGCCCTGTTCCGTCGGGGCTCGGTGGACCAGACCGGCAGGAGTTTCGGTGATGAAGGCAGTTCAGTTCAGCGAGTATGGCGGTCCTGAGGTCCTGACGGTCGTCCAGGTGGCCGAGCCGCACGCCGGGGGCGCGCAGGTGCGTATCGCGGTGCGCGCGGCCGGGGTCAACGCGTGGGACTGGAAATTGCGGCAGGGTTTGATGAGGGAGCAGATGCCGCTGGATCTGCCGGCGGGTGTGGGCCTGGACGCATCTGGTGTTGTTGATGAGGTGGGCGAAGGAGCGCACGGTGTCGCTGTGGGTGATGCCGTGTTCGGTAGTTGCCCGGGCGTTGGTGGCTCGGGTGCGTACGCACAGTTTGCGGTGCTGGATCATTGGGTCGCGAAACCTGCGCGGATGGCCTTTGAGGAGGCTGCCGGGTACGGGGTGCCGGTGGAGACCGCTGTGCGGATCTTGGACCAGGTCGGTGTGCGGTGGGGACAGGTTCTGCTGGTCAGTGGCGCGTCGGGCGGGGTGGGGTCGGCGGTTTTACAGATCGCTATCGACCGTGGGATCACAGTGATCGCCACGGGTAGCCCCGCAAATCAGGATTATTTGCGCGGGTTCGGTGCTATTCCCACGACGTATGGGCAGGGATTGGTCCAGCGGGTGCGTGGAATTACCCCGGACACGATCGACGCGGCGCTGGACATCGCCGGGTCGGGGGTTATCGATGAGCTCATCGAGCTCACCGGTGACCCTGCGAAAGTGTTGTCGATCGCGGACTTTGGTGCGGGCGCGAAGGGCGCGAAAGTCTCAACAACTGCGGTGCGCCAGGAGGAGGCATACAACCAGGCCGCTGCGCTGTTCGAGGCCGGGAAGTTCACCCTGCCGGTGGAGCAGACTTTCACCTTGGAGCAGGCAGGCGCGGCACACCAGGCCAGCCAAGCCGGCCATGTCCGCGGCCGGTTCATCATCACGGTCTGAGATCCACCCGCGGCGTCGTGACGGTGGGGAGGTGCTCAGCTTGCCCGGGGGCAGTCCCTGGCTCCTGGGTACGGCGCCCAGATCGGCGCTGAGCGACGTCCGGCGCCAACGGTCTCGGGTGTAGCGTCAAAGTTGCTGATCAGATCAGCTGGTTCGGGAAGGGTATGGCCGTCCGCTGCCATGCCTCAGGAGTCTTTGCTCCGCGCCCTTTCGTCCCGGCATCCCTCTCGTTGTGCAGGTCCCCCATGATGATCAGCAAGCTGCCGTCGGCTCCGACTGATGTCGATACTGAATTGGCCTCCCCGGTCCTGTTCGTCCGGCACTCGATCAACCCAATACATCGTGTGCGTATGAGTGTTGTTGATGGGGCGGGTGGGCGGTAGCTGATGGGCCAGGACAGTGTTACCCACGTGAGGGCGGTTCGTGCCGGTTCGGGGGTGGCTTTGAAGGCTGCGATGGCGGTGTCGGGTTTGCTGATGGTGGCTTTCCTGGTGGGTCATATGTACGGCAATTTGAAGGCTTTCGCGGGGCGGGGCGCTTTTGATGGGTATGCCCACCACTTGCGGACCGTTGGTGAGCCGTTTTTGCCGTATTCCGGCGCGTTGTGGATTGTCCGGGTCGTGTTGTTGGTCAGTGTGGGGGTGCATGTTTACGCGGCGGTCGTGTTGTGGCGTAGGGCGCGGGTAGCGACTAGCGGGCGTGGCGGGTGGCGTTATGAGTCGTCCAGGAACCGCGGCGGGGTTCAACGTACTTACGCATCGTTCACGTTGCGTTGGGGTGGGGTCCTCATTGTGTTGTTCGTGGTGTATCACCTGTTGAATTTGAGCGCGGATGTGATCCACCCTGGTGGTGTGTCCTCGAGCCCGTATGACCGGCTCGTGAATGGGTTCCAGATCTGGTGGGTCACGGCCAGTTACGTGCTGCCGTTGCTTGTCCTGGGTTTTCACCTGCGTCATGGGTTGTGGAGCGCGTTCGCGGATCTGGGGGCGAACACCAGCGTTGCTCGCCGCCGTCACCTGAACGTGTTCGCCACGACTGTGGCGTCGGTTATCACGGTTGGTTTCCTTGCTCCGCCTCTCGCAGTTCTCTTTGGATGGATAGGCCCATGAAGATTTCGCACGCGGTATTTGATGGTCGGGCGCGCTGATGGACTTCACCCTGCGGGTCTGGCGGCAAGCTGATGCGGGCAGTGCTGGTGAGATGGTCAGCTACCAGGTCGGTGATGTTTCTGAGCAGATGTCGTTCTTGGAGATGTTCGATGTGTTGAACGAGCGTCTCGTGCTGGCGGGGCAGGAGCCGGTCGCGTTCGACCACGACTGCCGCGAGGGTATCTGCGGATCGTGCGGGATGGTCATCAACGGCATCGCGCATGGCCCGCAGGCTGCTACGACTACCTGCCAGTTGTACATGCGTAGCTTCAATGATGGTGAGGTGATCGACGTCGAGCCGTGGCGCGCGACCCGGTTTCCGATCATCAAGGATCTGGTGGTTGATCGCAGCGCGTTCGACCGGATCATCGCGGCCGGTGGTTACATCAGTGCACCGACCGGGGCGCCTGCTGAGGGCAACGCCATCCTGGTGGCTAAGAAGGCGGCCGACCATGCCTTCGATGCGGCGATCTGCATTGGTTGCGGGGCGTGCGTGGCTGCCTGCCCGAACGGGTCGGCGATGTTGTTCGCGGGGGCGAAGGTCACCCACCTGGGTCTACTACCGCAAGGACAGCCCGAACGGGACTCGCGGGCCTTGTCGATGATCGCCGCTCATGATGCTGAGGGATTCGGTGGGTGCACACAGATCGGGGAATGCACCGCGGTCTGCCCACAGAGCATTCAACTCGACGTCATTTCCCAGTTCAACCACGACGTCCTGCGCGCACTACTACACGGAGAAAACTGACCGGAGGAAGGCACCGACGCACACACCGCGATCGCGACCGATCAGACCCATTGGATGCCGGCCGGTCTTGCCAACAGAAGCAGCCAATCTGCCCCCTCGACCCAACTCCCGCCATCAGCGGGACCGCAATCCGCACCATTCGCACCTGTCGCACCCTGAAAGGATCGAGGAAGACCCAGCACGACCATCCATCTCGCAGCGGTGAGCAGAGCATCCGCCACCGGCGCGAGTTCAATGCAACATCCGCCCTGGTCCAGAACGCCCACACCGATCCTGAACTCTTCACCGGCTGGATGGGTCCACGCGGCACCACCGTCCACCTTGATCGCTTCGAGGCCGTTACCAGCGGCGCCTTCGACCTGTACATCCAACGAGGCTTGACGCGATGCTGGCCGGCGGCCTGGACTCCGGCATGGACGAGGGCGGTTTCACCTGCGGCATGGCCCCGCTGCTGATCGAGGCCGACGTACAGGAAGCCCGCGGGGATCGAACCGCGCACCACGTGCGGCGTGCTGCTCAGTGCAGACTGCGTCTGAAGATGAGGCGAACTGGCGGGTGGCTTCTGGGTTCAAGCTGCCCCCGGGAACTGCAGAATCAGCGCTCAGCGCAGGTAGCTCAGTGAGGTGGACGGATTCGTCAGGAAATTCGCGGGACCGGCAACCACCCCGTCCTGCGGGTCCCCGTATCCGCTACTTGTCAACCTCGAGCCGTTCGGATAGTCAGCGGTCCACAACTGCGCCCCGGCCGTGAGGGAGAACCCACTGGCGCGGGAATCATTCGTGATCACCACGCTGTCGTGGGTGCAGCGGATCTGCGGATAGGTCCCCCCGTCGAAGACCGTCGCCCACCGGCCGGCACCGCTGGTCGGGTCGTAACCGGCGAAGACACCTCTCATGGAGGTCACGATCACGCCCCCGCAGTAGGCGACCGGCTCCTCACCCGTGTGCAGGTGGTGAGCATTGTGAACTGGATCAGTGGGAGCCCGGGTCACGAAGCTGCCCGTGGAGAATTGCGTCGTCAGGACCGGCTCGCCCGGTGATCGGTCGTCGGCGGAGAGTACTGAAACAGCGTTGTCGGCGACCTTGCGGTTACCGATGCTCATCTGACCTCTGCCCACTTGGGTCACGACGCTCTGGTCAATCACAGTCAGCACGTGGCCGGGTGCCGAGCGGATCGGTGTTCCCTTCTGAACCGCGAAGATAGCCGCCCGCCCGCCCACTTCGCTGAGCGAGACCAGCGCCCTACCGGCCAGTTCGTGCACCTGGGGGCTAGCTTCCTCGCCGGTAATCCCCGAGAAGCTCCCCTGCGGCTGGATGACGGTCACCAGGTGATTCCACTGCGGCGTGCCGTTCACCGAGAACCGCACGACCGTGCCCGCGGAGTTTGAGTCGCGGCCGAGGACATAGAACCCACTGGGTCTGACTCCGACTCCAGCGAAGGCAGCAGCGACGCTCGAGCCCGGTATCGGCGAACTCCGCAGGACAACACCGGTGGTCGGGTCCAGCCCGGTCAGCACCGCGCTACGGTAGGCAGCGCTGAGTTGGGGACGGCCGCTGAGGGGCTGATAGGCCAGCGGAACCGTCAGACACCACAGTCGCTTGTTCAGAACCATGCAGTCGTACGTCGAACCGGCGGGTGCGCGTCTGTGCCAGGTGACACCACCATCCGCCTTGCTCAGCCCGACAAGTTCGGCCTGCTGGGAACGTTGCACCGACACCACGACAACGTCGGCCACCGTCGCACTGGCGGTAACGACGCACGGGTCCGCAATCGGGGGGGTCGGTGTAACCACTGTTGGGCATCGCAGGTCCGGTGCGATCTGGGCCAACGGGTGTTGCCACCGCACCTTCGGGCTCGAAGAGACCCGCACCACCCCGTACGCAGCGCCGTCAGGCACGCGGGGCGGCGCAGACCGCAATGCGGCATACGTCGCGCCGAGCGCTAATCCGAGGACCACCACAACCGTCAGAACCAACAGGCGCGCCCGACTCGGGTGCGCCCTGTCGGCCCCCGACCACCTCTGCAACTGATCAAAATCGGCAACCTCTGCGCCACCGCCTGCGGCCTGCTGCAGACCAGCCGTCGGCGCCAGCACCGTAAAGGTGGCCTGCGACGAGGTGGCCCTGATCGGCTCGCCGCAAACCCCACACACCCGGGCCTTGCGAGGCAGTCGCTGACCGCATACCGGGCACGACCTCGCCATCAACTCACCTCAGCCTCGGTGCATGCACCCGCCGACCGTACCTTCGATAACTTGATGGAAGATCGGATCAGGTCGTCCACCAGGGAGGACGGTCAGTCGATGCTCGGGACTGGACCTGACTGAGCTGCTTTGCGGGACCCGGTCACTGATCGTCATCTGAGACGATGGCCCGGTGATGATGGCAATGGCGGGGGACCGCCTTCAGCAGACGTGTCCCTGGTTGGGGTGGGTGGTCTGTACCGGTGCGCCCGGCCTGCGCGCTGAGGTCGCACCACGGCATCACCTACGAGGGCGCACTTTCAGATGAACGACGCCTCGGTCGCCACCGACCCGCGCAGTGACAACGAGCCCGACAAACCCAGCGCTGGCGGATTGACTGCAACGTTGGACGGTTTCCAGCGGCGCCATCCCCAAGCTGGATTCCCTCTTGCTGTCCTCTACAAATATTTCGATGACTCCGGGGGGTATCTTGCAGCGCTGATTGCCTACTACGGGTTCTTGTCGCTGTTTCCCCTGCTCCTGCTCCTGTCGACCATCCTGGGGTTCCTGCTGGCCGGCGACCCGCA
>JALYUK010000242.1 GCA_030853805.1 Actinomycetota bacterium
CCGTATCGCTGTCCTCACTGCAGACGGTGACGTCCGGTGACGACGGCGCCAGTGCTGCGGTACTCGACGGGATCTCATTCACCGCTCGCCCGGGCGAGATGGTCGCGATCGTCGGGCCCTCGGGCGCCGGCAAGCCCACGATCAGCGCCCTGGTCGGCCGACTGTACGACCCGACGAGCGGGGAGGTGTTGATCGGCGGGCACGACCTGACCCAGGTCGCCACCGAATCGCTGCGCGACCGGGTCGGCATGGTGACCCAGGACGCACACATGTTCCACGACACCATCGGGGCCAATCTGCGGTATGCGCGGCCCGACGCCACGGACGACGAACTACACGACGCGCTGCGGGCTGCGAACATCTCGGATCTGGTCGACCGGTTGCCGTACGGTCTGGACACCCTGGTGGGCGATCGCGGCCACCGACTGTCCGGCGGGGAGAAGCAGCGGCTTGCGATTGCTCGACTGCTACTGAAAGCGCCCTCGGTGGTCGTGCTGGACGAAGCGACGGCCCACCTGGACAGTGAATCCGAGGCAGCCGTCCAGCGCGCCCTGGACACCGCCCTACAGGGCCGTACCTCGATCGTCATAGCGCACCGTCTGTCCACGGTGCGTGCCGCAGATCAGATCCTGGTGGTGGAGGCCGGTCGCATCGTGGAGCAGGGCCGCCACTCGGAACTGCTCGCCGCCCACGGTCTCTACGCCGAGTTGTACCGGACACAGTTCGCCGAAGCGGCAAGTCCTGCCTGAGTGAGCCTGCTCAGGCGTCTTCCTCGTCCCAGATGCGGACCTTTTTGGGCTTAGTGAGCCGACGCCTGTCCTCCGGTGAGAGTTCACCCGACTCCAGCAGCACATCGCGATGTTCCTGGCGCGCCCGGAACAGGACGAACATCATCCCGCCCACCATCCCGGCCCACCACTGGATCGCGTAGCTGAGGTTGATTCCGGCGTTCGTACCGGGATGAGGCTTGTCCAGCGGCGCCGGTCGTGCTGGGACGGCGCCGGCCGCGGTCCGCTCGCTACGCATCTCCACGTAGGTGTTCTCATACGTGGCTACCTGGGTCAACGCGGTGACATCGGTGCTGTTGATCGAGTCCACCGAGCCGGAGACCCGGGCCTTGTGTCGGCTGGGTTCGGTCGGGCGCAACCAACCGGTCACGGTGGTGGTACCGGCAGGAGCCCGCGGCACCGGCGCCGAGATCGATGCGCTGATCCCGTTGGCCACCCACCCACGATCGACCAAGATCGCCCCCGACCCATCGTCCGGGATGAAGGGCACCAGCACCTCCCAGCCGAAGTAGCCGGCGTCGGGCCGGTTGCGGACCAGGACCGTCGCGTCGGGCAGGTAGTGCCCGGTCATCCGGACCTGGGTCCACTGCGCCAGCTTCGGCAGCTGAGCAGTGCGTCCTGGCACGACAGAAGACAGCGCGCGCGGTGTCGCGTTGTAATTCTGCGATACCTCCTGCTGGGAGTTGTGTTTGGATTCCCAACGGTGCCACTGCCAACGACCGAGGAAGAAACACCCGATGCCCCACACGAGTGCCACCAGGATCCAGGCCAGCCAGCGCCTGGTCAGTAGCAAGCGAATCACACCCTGAACGCTACCCGCCGTACTCTGGGCAGTATGACCCGCACACCTGCTTCGGACCTTCCGGCTCTCGGTGACCGCTTCGGCCGGGTCGCGGCCGATCTGCGAGTCTCTGTCACCGATCGCTGCAACCTGCGCTGTACCTACTGCATGCCGGCCGAAGGGCTGGACTGGATGGCCATGCCGGAGATGCTGACGGACGACGAATTGGTGCGGCTGGTGGGGATCTTCGTCGGCCTGGGAGTGCGCCAGGTGCGCTTCACCGGCGGCGAGCCAATGCTGCGACGCTCACTGGTCGACGTCGTGCGCCGGGTCGGGCAACTGCCGAATGCGCCGCGGATGGCTATGACCACCAACGGGATCGGCCTTGACCGACTCGCGCAACCACTGGCCGATGCGGGCCTGAATCGCGTCAATGTCTCGCTGGATTCCGCATCGCCGGAACGCTTCAAAGAGTTGACACGCCGAGACCGCTTCCATGATGTCGAGCGCGGGCTGAAGGCGGCCGCCGATGCGGGCCTGGCACCGGTGAAGGTCAACGCGGTGGCTATGCACAGCGACACCGAGAGTCCCGCAGATCTGCTCGCCTGGTGCCTGGACCGCGGGTACCAGTTGCGCTTCATCGAGCAGATGCCCTTGGACGCAGGTCATGTCTGGGACCGCTCCACGATGATGACCGGCGCACAGCTGCATACGGCGATCGAGGAACGCTTCACGCTGACTGCATTACCCGCAGACGCCAGGGGCAGCGCGCCGGCAGAGGAGTTCCTGGTCGACGGCGGACCCGCCACGGTCGGCTTGATCGCAAGTGTGAGTGCGCCGTTCTGCGGAGCGTGCGACCGGGTTCGGCTGACTGCCGACGGGCAGGTCCGTAACTGCCTGTTCGCCCGCAGCGAAGGCGATCTACGCGGGCCGATGAGGGCTGGAGCCACCGATGAGGAGTTGACGAGCATCATCAGTTCAACGATGTGGGCGAAGGCTGCAGGTCACGGAATCGACGGGCCCGGCTTCGTAC
>JALYUK010000243.1 GCA_030853805.1 Actinomycetota bacterium
GTGCTCATCCTTTCAAGGATTCAACACGCTCCATTAAACCTGGGGCAGTTCACGTGACGTACTTGTCGCCACGGCGGGTGTGCCGCCAAACATGCTCATCAACACCAATGACTTTCACCCCGTCGAAGCGGTGCGGGTCATCAATTAGCACACGCCGTCCTTCTGCCAAGACGGCCTTGTTCGCGGTATTCCAGGTGACTCCGAGGCCCTCGGCGATCCGGGCAACAGTGAGGTGTTGGCACACGATCCCCTCCAAGGCCCAGCGCAGCCCGCGGCGAGAGAGCTTCGCCCGTGGTTCGGCCGCTTTCGAGGTGTTCTGCCGCCACACGTGCCCGCACCCGTTGCAGCGATAGCGACGAATCCGCACCAGCAACGTGGTGGGCCGCCAACCGAACGGTTCATGGCCCAGCGGGCGGGTCACAGTGTCCCGGGGCACGCCCTGGCAACCGCACTTGCGGCACCAGTCATCAGGATCAACAACACGGCAAGCAAGGATGGCACGATCCGGCCGGACATACTGCCCGGTCACCTCGAGTCCGAGCCCCTCGAGGCGGCAAAAGGTGGTCAGGTCAGGGCTGTGGAAGGTAGCGTTGAACACGAGGGCCTTGCGGTAGAAGAACGAGATCTAGACAATCTGATTCTCTCCCAAGGCCCTCACCTACACCGAAACAACCTCCCCGCCACGGAATTCACACGAGTCAGCCCTGACTACACTCTCAATTCTGAAGAGCCGGTAATGGACGTTACCCCCTACGCTCCGGAGAGTAAGCTGCCCCAGGTCTCCAACCACCTCGAAGCGGCCGTGCTGACGTACTCGCCTCCACCAGCTTCCCCAAAGGACTCTGACGACAGCTCTGCTCAAACTAGCTGGCATCAATACCAGCTAAACGACTTTGCAGCCGCCCTGCCTGCAGGGTGCTCCTGATGTGTCAATAAAATATGGTGTGGTAACTACATTTTCCCACGTCAGAGCACCTTTCAGGCTTAATGACGAGGTCAGGTCACACCACCATGAAATCTCGCGGCTAGCCTTGATCCTGCGAGTGAACTGCGGCTCTGGATTGCCTCAACAACCTGTCTCATCCTTCTAATCTCAGAAGCAGACGAAAGCGTCCTTTAATAGGATATTGGTAAGGAAACTCTGACGAATTATCGAACAGATAGCCGATGCTTCTCGCAATCCTCGGCTGCCTAAGCTCCAGCAATGCGGCTGACTTGTCGCCTGATTCCTAGTGCGCTGGCAGATAGTTCCCGCGAATAAGGGCGCGGTTCGGATAGCTTTTTACTTGAACCGCCCAGGCCATGCACATCCGAACATATCCGCCATACTGTCTGTCAGCGGCACAGCTGTAACGATGATGAACAAGCGAATTAGCTTTTAGTGCTCTCGTGGGAAGTCGGCGGCGACTTACCACGAGCGGTCAGCTAACCGTAATGACGGTCTTCCCGGAGAGCTTTCCCGCTGCGGCATCCTCGTGAACCGCGCGCAGCTGGTCCAGTGGACGCCGATCGACAATGTTGAGCTTGATGCGCCCGTCGTCGAGGCGTGCCACCATATCCGCCAAGTTCGCACCGCTCGGGGCAACCCACACGTTGGCCGCTCGGGTTGATCGAGACTCGTTGGTCGGGACAGCTCCAGCGGAACTCACGGCGATCCCGCCGTCCGCGACGAAGGCAGTCAACTTCGCCAAGCCCTCCGTGGACAACCGCACGTGGTTCACGACCACGTCGAACGGTCCGCCGATAACCGCAGGACCTGCATCCAGATCGAGCGGTCCAAAGACGCTCGACGCTCCTTGTCCCTGGAGCCGTTCGGCGTGCTGCGGTCCATCGACGGCAGTCACTATCGCACCAGCATCGGCTGCAAGTTGGACGACGATACTGCCAACGGCGCCACCTGCCCCGTTCACGAGAACCGTCTGGCCTGCAGAGACCTGTCCGAGCTCGACCGCAGCCTGCCGTGCGGCGAGCCCGGTGAGCGGCAGCGCTGCGGCATCGACCAGTGACAGCGTGGTCGGAGCCGCGGCCAGGAAATCGGCTGCAATCGCGGCGTACTCTGCAGCGCCGCCATGCGCGTCAAGCGGGAACATGCCGATCACTGCGTCCCCTACCCGAAAGGCGCTGACGTCCTTGCCAAGCTCGACCACCGTGCCGGCAACATCGAGGCCAGGGGTGATCGGCAGTTGCGTTGGAATAACGTTAGCTAACACGCCGAGTCGGATGTGGTCATCGACAGGGTTGAAGGACGTAGCGACGACCTGCACCAGCACCTCACCGGGTGCGGGCACCGGGCGGTCCACGTCCTCTTCCCGTAGGACCTCGGTACTGCCGAACTCGTGGTAACGAATCGCTTTCATTGGTGCTCCTTTGATTTTGATTGGCATTCTCAAGTCAGCTGCCCGCCAGACAGACTCGCTCACTTGCCTAGGCAACTAAAGAAAGCATGACTGAGTTGTCTAGGCAAGTCAAGGCAGGTATTCGTTGATATGCTCGGATATATGACAACTTCCCGCCGGTGGCTCGACAACGGCCAGCAGGACATCTGGCAGGATCTACTCACGATCGTCATCGGCCTCCCGAACCTGCTAGACCGCCAGCTCGAGCAGGATACTGGCATGTCGAACTTTGAGTACAGCGTCCTGGCACGACTCTCAATGTCCGCCGACAAAACCCTGCGACTGAGCGACCTGGCCGCGCAGTGCGACAGTAGCCAGCCGAGGTTATCGAAAGTCATGGTCCGGTTCGAACGCAGTGGATGGGTCCGGCGTTGTTCTGATCCGAACAACGGCCGTTACACCCTCGCGACACTTACCGACGCCGGGCTGCAGCAAGTCACCATCAGCGCCCCCGGGCACGTCGAACGTGTCCGTCAGCTCGTCTTCGACCCGCTGACTGACGCGCAGCAGAATGCCCTTCGTGAAGCGCTGGCACAGGTAGCAGCCACGGTCCGAGAGCAGCTTGCCCACCGCTAACGCCGAATGAACCAACACTCTCGAACGATGGCCTATAACCATTCCTACGCGGCTATTTGCAGCATGATACGGCAACAGAAGCGAGAACCATGTTGCGGCGCTGGTTCGATCTTGTGCGGAGACGGACTCTCTCAAAAACAGACGTGGACTCAACCCAGATCATTGTCAGAACACCTCGATCAAACCCTCTTTGATATTGGTCAAGTCCAAATGCGTGGTGTAGGCGGTTGCCGCGTGATCCTTGGTGTTTAGGCGCTGAGGGCGCCGAGTTCGGGTGTGGTTTCCTCCTTCTCGGTGGTGGTTCCTGCGTGTTGTGAGCGGGCGAGGACGTCGAGTCCGAGGTGACGGCGGCCTTCGGTCCATTCGTCGTGCTGCTCGGCCAGGACTGCGCCAACGAGGCGGATCAGGGCGATCCGGTCCGGGAAGATTCCGACAACGTCGGTCCGTCGGCGGATCTCCCGGTTCAAGCGTTCCTGTGGGTTGTTGGACCAGATTTGGCGCCAAATTTCCTTCGGAAAAACGGTGAACGCGAGCACATCAGCGCGGGCGGCCTCGAGGTGGTCGGCGACCTTGGGCAGCTTCTCCGCCAAGGCGCGCAGGACCCGGTCGAACTGGGCGTGCACTGCGTCCGCGTCGGGCTGGTCATAGACACTGTGCAGCAGGGTCCTCACCCACGGCCAGGATGCCTTCGGGGTTGCGGACATCAGGTTGGCGGCGTAGTGGGTTCTACAGCGTTGCCAGGCCGCTCCGGGTAGTGTCGCCCCGATGCCGGCGACCAGGCCGGCGTGCGCGTCGGAAGTGACCAGTTTCACCCCTGTGAGGCCGCGGGCGGTCAGGTCCCGGAAGAAGGCCAACCAGCCGGCTCCGTCCTCGGCGGAGGTGACCTGAACACCCAAGATCTCGCGGTGTCCATCGGCGTTGACGCCCGTCGCGACCAGGGTGTGTACGTTCACGACCCGACCTCCTTCACGCACTTTCAGCACCAGTGCGTCGGCGGCAACGAACGTGTACGGGCCGCCGTCCAGGGGCCGGGTACGGAACTGCTCAACCTGCTCATCCAGCTCCTTGGCCATGATCGAGACCTGGGACTTCGACAGGCGTGTAATGCCCAAGGAATCAACTAGTTTCTCCATCCGCCGGGTACTCACCCCGAGCAGATAGCA
>JALYUK010000246.1 GCA_030853805.1 Actinomycetota bacterium
ATCGCGCCCTGGAACAGGCCGTCGCGCTGACCAAACGCGTCAGCAAACTGGACTGGCGTATTTCTTCAGCGCAAGCACGCGAAGCGAAATCCGCAGCCACCGAGTAGGGGCACCCCCGTAACGTCGATCGCGCGCTGAAGCCGCTCAACGTCAGCTGTTCGATCCCGTTCCGTCTACCGGCGTGCCCATGTCACATCCGAGCCCAAATCCTCTCCTTACATCGGAGTGCCAGGTTCTTCTCCCCCCGGAAGGCACTCCGATGACCACCACCGCGTCCCAGACCACCCGCTCGCTGCTATTGCCACGCGGCGGGTCCACCCCGTGTTCCTACCGGATCCCCTGGCCGTGCGCCGGCGCGGCCCCGGTCATCGTGCGCGGCGAATCACTCCATCGTGTGTGGTGCATCCACGCGGCACTGCAGCAAATGCAGCAGCTGGAGCACGCCCGTGTCATATGGCCCGGCCCCGACACCAGCGATGTCAGGGCAGCACTCGATGAGATCAGTCACATCGTGACCCAGCGGTATGAAGCGCTTGCGTCGTGGGGCATCACCCGCGGCGAGCTCGCCCCGGTGATCTTGGCAGTCGAGGAAGAAGAAATTTTTGCGAACGGGCCCGGCCACGGAAACCAGATCCGTGATCACCTCCTGGCGTTGGCCGTGTGCGGCGCGGGCGCCGGGATCCAGATCGTCCTGGGGGTCAGTTGGGAGCAGACAATGCTCACCGCTGAGGTCCTGAACAGTGCCCAGATGATCGACCTGCACACCACCGCCGCGCCCGTTGCCGAGCACCCGGGTCCGTGCGGGTATGGCATCACCATGATCGAAGACTGATGGCCGCCTCCAGCAGCGGATGCTCCACGTGTCGGATCTGTGGCCTGGTGCTGCACCGGTTTCTGCTGCGGGACGGGATCACTATCCACCCGTGTTGCTACCCCGACTATTCCTACCGCTCATCTCAACGGTTTGAACCTGGCCCCCGGGCCCTGACACGCGTTCAGAGTCGAGGGTAGAAGTGGCCGCTACTACCGAGGAGCAATCGGGATCGAAAGCCGCCAGCGGGATACTCATCGGCCTGTTGGTCGTTTCCCCTATCGGTCTGCTGATGGTGCTCGTGCTGGGCCTGGTCGTCGCCTTTGGTGCACTGAGCGGACAGGCTCAAGCTCAAACGCCCTGCTCGACTCCCATCGCCGGCGGTAGCAACGGTGACGGAAACCCCACGGGGGCAGTGCGACTACCCGTCGTGGGCCCGGCCACGGTCACCAGCAATTTCGGCATGCGAGTCAACCCCGGTGGGATCTACAAGGGCAAGCTGATGTTGCACGACGGGATCGACATTGCCGAGACCAGTCCGCGCCTGGTGGTAGCAGCGATGGCCGGGACCGTCACCAAGGTCTACACCGACACGATCGGCACCAACATCGTCGTCATCGACGTCGGGCAGGGCGTGCAGATGAGCTACCTGCACCTAGCCTCGTTCAACCCCACCGTCAAGGCGGGGACCAAAGCCTGGCCAGGGATGGCTGTCGGGGTTGAGGGCGCCACCGGAAATGTGTCCGGGCCCCACCTGCACTTCCAGATCCACGTCAACAACACTCCGACTGACCCACGCCCATGGATGGCCAAGCACGGGGTGACCCTTCCAGCGGTCGGCGGGACCGTCACCGGCGCGCCCGCAGCAACGACAGCGCCTTCAGGACCGAAACCGATCATTACGCCCTTCCCCGCTACCGTCGCCGCCTCGACGTCGGCCTCAGGTACCACCTCGAGCGGCGGGCAGGTCTTACCGCCGCCGGGAACTCCCCGCCAAGACTCATTGCATAACCCGCCACTCTCGATCCCCGCCGACATCAAAGCCCTCTACGTCGCCGCCGGGAAACGCTTTGGTATCCCATGGCCGCTGCTGGGCGGGATTGGGATGGAAGAAACTGGCCACGGACGCAACACCGGCACGAGCAGCGCCGGCGCGCAAGGAGACATGCAGTTCATGCCCGCCACGTTCGCCGAATATGGCGTTGACGGAAACGGCGACGGGGTCAAAGACATTCGCAACCCGGCCGATTCCATCTTCACCGCCGCGAACTACCTCGTGCAATCTGGGGCGAAAAGCGATGTGCGCAAGGCGATCTTCGCGTACAACCACGCCGACTGGTACGTCAACGACGTGCTCTACTACGCGCAGGCGTACGGCGGTGGACAGTTCAGTAACAGCCCCATCAACGTTGGTTGCACTGACGCGCCACCTGGGGGAATCGGTGCCGCGGCTGCGCCGGGATATGAGGCCGCAGCGGTGGCTGAGGCTAAGAAATGGCTCGGTACGCCGTACGTGTGGGGCGGGGGCGGCGTCAACGGACCCACCGGGGGAGGATTCGACTGCTCTGGCCTCGTCCAGGACGTGGTCTACGTCGCTACGGGAAAAAAGCTGACGTTGCCAAGAGTCTCCGGTGCCCAGTACACGACGGCCACGATGGCGACTGTTGCGACGTACTCCGGTAGCGGGCCCATGGACTTGACCGGGATGCGTCCTGGTGACGTGATTGTCTTCAACGTTCCGGCAGATCAGGATCCGTGGGGCCATGTCGGCATTTACGTCGGCAATGGGCAAGTAATCCATGCACCGCGCCCCGGCACCGTGGTCCGGGTCGCTGACCTGAAGACGGACCTCACCTACCAGTGGGCTGCGCGTCGACCGCTGGCTCAGTACACCGGCGCAAGTGCCGCCTCAACCGCTGCCTTTAGCCAAGGGATCAACTGATGAAGAAGCCTGCACTGATCGGGATCGCAGTCATCGTCGTGTGCACTGTCATCGCCGTGATCGGCTACCGCGGTGGTTCCCGCTCTGCGACCGCACCCGTTGCTTCCACCAGCATCAGCATCGGCGCCAACACCGCTACTGCCACCGTCACGGCATCTGCTTCTGATCCAGCGCATCTTGCGTCGGCCGTGCCGACGTCCTCATGGCCTACCAGCGCACCCGGTCCAGCGTTGCCATCAGGCTCGCCGACGGCTTTGCAGATGACGTCACCCCCACCCGGACCAGCGGCACCGGGGGTGATCGTCAAGTCACAGGTGAAACGCTTTGTGACCACCTTGATCACTACCGCGGTCACGCGGGCAACTTGGATTCAACGCCTGACACCGTTCACGACCCCCGACCTCGGTCAACGGTTGGGCTTGACCGACCCAGCGGACATCCCCCACCAGCGCATCACCGGGGACCCCCAACTGCTCTGGAGCAGCAACACCGAAGCAGTTTCAGGATGGTTCGTACCCACCAGCACCGTGGGCTACACCGTCACTCTCGCCCTGGCCACCGGGCACATGGTCATCACCGCGGTTACCCCCGGTCGAGTTCAACCCACCCACGTTCCCACCGACAATGACTGAGCAACGTGCCGCGATGAGTGATTGCCTCTTTCCCAAGTTCCACATCACCCAAGTTGCCACCGGCCAACCCGTGACAGATGGGTTCGTCCTCGTGCCAGCGAGCGACCCTCACGCCCGGGTGGCGCTGCAGGCGTATGCCGATAGCGTCCGCACCGAGCAGCCGGGCCTAGCTTCTGACCTCGACCAGTGGGTCGAAGCTACTCGCACCGACCCAGCACCTCGGTGAACGCCGTCTTGGTCCGCGTGTCAAGCGCCACGACGTGTCCTCCTCGCGGCGCAGGCACCAGCGATACACATTCCAGCATGTTCGAGCCCATCCATCGAAAGGGAGGTTTGACGTGTCAGTAGCAACATCCTCAGATGCG
>JALYUK010000248.1 GCA_030853805.1 Actinomycetota bacterium
GACGATCACCAGCTACCTGTCGATGCTCGCCGACGCCGGAGCCAAGGTCGGCACCATGAGCCGGAGGCTGTCGGCGATCAAGTTCGCCCACCGCACCGCAGACCACCCCGACCCGACCGACAACGCCCGCGTCCTCACCGTCTGGGAAGGGATCCGCCGACTGCACTCCGCCCCACCAGAACAGTCCGCCCCGCTGATGCCACCAGAGCTGTTCGACGTCCTTGACCTGTGCCCCACCACCAAAACCTGGAAAACCCGCGGACGACCCCCAGAACCAGACCTGGCCGGCCTACGCGACCGGGCCCTGCTGCTCACCGGCTTCGTCGGCGCCCTACGCCGCAGCGAACTGTCCGCCCTGGACGTCACCGACGTCGCCGAGCACCCCAGCGGCCTGGTCCTGACATTGCCCCGGTCCAAGACCAACCAACGCGGCGACCGCAGCGAACTGGTTGTCCTGCCCCGCGGCACCAAGACCGGACGGTGCCCCGTCACCCTGCTCACGCAATGGACCGAACAGGCCCAGATCGTGGACGGGCCACTGTTCCGACCGGTCAGCAAAGGCAACCGACCACTGGCCCGCCGCCTGTCCGAAGGCGCCATCAACACCCTGATCCAACACGCCATCACCCGCAGCGGACTCGAGGGCGACTACAGCGCACACAGCCTCCGCGCCGGGTTCGTCACCTACGCCCACCTCCGCGGCGCATCCGACCGGGCCATTGCCCACCAAACCCGCCACCGCTCCCTGGCCACCGTCGGCACCTACATCCGAATCCACACCGCCTGGGAAGACAACGCCGCCACCCAGCTCGGCCTGTAGTCAAACTCGGCTTGAGGTAAACACAACATCGGCGGGATATTTCGCAGCGCAACGGGTCTCAGTAGTTGGCAAGCTGCACAGTTACGTCACAGCCACGGACCGATCCGCTCGCGCTGGCGAGTACGCACAGCTCGCAGCGGACCGGAATGGCAGCGATCTCGGTGCTTCGCGCCAATGGATTCACACTTGCGGCCGGTGAGGCTCTATCAGTCGATGTCCGGGTCTGCGCTAGAGCTGCGCGAAGAAGTTGGGTTCGACTGTGATGTCCTCGACCTGCCGAATCGCGGTGCGGACACCCAGCTCGTACTGCTTGAGCAGGTCACACAAGGCAAGCCCATCGATCAGGTCCACTGGTGGGGCGCCGTCTCGGGTTGATTCAGCCTTGGCGTCGGCGGTGAACGTGCCGGTCGTGATCAGGAGGCCCTTGTCGCCCCGGCCGGCCATGGCTCCGCGGAAATCCCGTACCGCCCCGGAACCGACACTGCCGCGGTATCGCTTGCACTGGAAGAACACCGGAAAGCTCAGCAGCGAGAGCCGGTAGATACCCAGTCCGTCGATGCCACCGTCCCCGGAGCGGCCGGTGACGTTGACGCTGATGAAATCGGCTTCGCGGAGCAAACGTTGTGCCAACCGCTCGAAAGCCGCCGGCTCCATGGTCATCAACGCTTCCAGGAGATCACTTTTCCAGTCGTACTCTTCATCGATATCCGAGCCGATCTCGCCCGTTTTTGCCGATCCACCGCCTCCGAGTTGCTGTTGAGCAGACCCGCTGGATTGGCGGCGGGCCGTGCGGGTCGCCGCCTTCCACTCCGCTTGCAGGCGCTGAGGCCCCTCGGGCTCCCCCATCTGCACCAACTCGTCGCCTGCCTCCGTCAAGGACCAGACACCTCGTGAGCTGTTGATCAGGAACCCGGTGAGCTTGAGATGGCTGCGGGCCCAGGCCAGGCGGTAGTCGATCTTCGTCTGAGTGCCGTTGGTGTGCAGAACCGCCAGCTGCTCGTCGCTGTACCGCTGGCGTTTGATCACGGCGTCGCTGATCTCACTGATCGACCCGGACCCGCCGAGCTGAGCGACGGACAGCACCATTGGCCACATCATGCTGTCGTGCGTCGGCACCACTACCTCGACCGTCCCCCGACTCATACCAAGCTCCGTTCGCTGCGTGCATCCTGCTCATCAACTGGTTCAACGGTGACCAGTTCCGGTTCCCGTGGCGGCAGGTGGCGGTAAAGGGTGGTCCGGGTGATACCGGTCTTCTCCACGATCTGGGTGATGGTCAGCCCTTCGTCTCGCAGACGACGGGCGTAGTCGAGCTTGTTCGGGTCCACCACACTCGGCCGGCCAATACGCGGCCTTTGGCGGTGGCGACTGCCCGGGCATGCGCGGCTCGCTCCAACATGTAGGTCCGTTCCATCTGCGCGAACAACGCTAAAAGGACCACCGCCACGGTCAACCTCTTGGATGATCTGTTCTCTGACCTTGCTGCGTATCGTGAACGGCTTGGCGCTGTACTCCATCAAGAGATGCACCTTGGGCCGGTGAACCCGCATGGCCATGGCCAACTCTCGCTTGAGGACCCACTCAGCGTTGGTGGACCTGGTAGTCACCTCAATACCGAGCCCGAGGTCTCGGAGCACCATATCCGGCTGAGGGGTGTCGGTTGCCCCAAAATCGAACCCGATGCCGCGGTCGGCGAGACGGCCCGCCACAACGAGCTCAGCCCTCATGCCGAGATGGCCGGGCTTGTCTCGCAGCTTCCGGAAGTCCCGCCGTTTGCCCTCGAGGCGACCCGGGGCGGCTCGATGCAGGCCTGACAGGAGCGACTCGAGGTAGTCCAGCTCTGCCCACTGGCCATAGTCGTACTTGGGCGCGGCCTGGAACTCAGTAGCGTACGGATGCTTGGGCCCGGCTCCCTTCATCCATTCGGACAGGATGGGGTACCGCTGCCCGGTATTAACCAGTGGTTCCACGGCCGTGATGGTAGAGCGAGAGCCCGACAGCGGTCCCGCATCGCCGATTCAGCTTCACGATGTGCGGCGAACGACGGCCACCGGCTGTCTGTCAGTCCTCGTGGGGAGAATCGACGGACGGAGCCGTTGATCATGTCCGAAACCCCCGACATCGGGTTGCGGACACTTCGACTTTCGGTCACGGATTTTGGACGGTTTCAGCGCGGCGTGTCGCGACCGGCTCGGGTGGTGCCCGAAAGGGATCGGATTCTGGCCGTTGTAGGTTCTCTACAACTCGAGCATCCCGCTCTCGGGTTTCGCAACCCCACCAGCTACATCGCCAAATCCCTGCTGGAAGCCAGTGGATTCAGATCCTCCCTACGCCGTGATTGGGACGAGCCCGTTTTGGTGGATGGTCTGTCGGTGATGGTGGCGGCTGAAAGGCCGGATCCCTAGGCAGACACTGGCAAGTAGAACGCGCCGTGTACGACGTGCCCAGGCCGGGTAGTCAGCCCTCTTGCGGGCGACGCAACGAGACAGCGAGGCCAGGCGTCAGTGGCCGTGGAACTGCGGGTTCGAACCGGGCTAGGAGGTCGCGCAGCGCGGCCAGCTCGTCGTCAAGGGCGGACCGCCCGGCGGGGGTGGCGCTGATCCAGGTCCTGATCCGACGGCCGTCCGGCACCTTGTCGATCTGGGTCAGACCGGCTTCCTGCATGCGCGCAAGATTGTGAGAGAGGTTGCCGTCGGTCAGTTCCAGTGCGTCGCGGAGATAACTGAAGTCGACCCGGCCGGTTTCGCACAGCACCGCCAGAATGCCCAAGCGGGTGCGTTGATGTACGGCGTCGTCCAGCCGTCGGCTCGGATGGGTCATCGGGCCCACCGTCCGCGGCGCTCGTGTAGGAACAGCAACGCGGCACCGATCATCATTGCCCCGCCGTAGGCCAATTCGATGAGCCAGGGCGCCGCCGAGCGACCCACCAGCAGGACCGTGGACACCGTGGCCGGCGCGGCACAGGCAAGAGGCACAAGGTCGTGTTGCAGCCACGCCAGCGCCGCGTATCCGCCGAGAACAACCAAGGCGGGCATTAACAGGCCGATCGAGACACCCGCCGCTGCCCCGCCGACGTAGCCGGCCACCAGTGCCAGCACAGCGATCGCTACGCCTACGAACCACGATCGTCGGCCGCGGGTGACCACACCTCGAGCGTTGGCCCGTCGTCGATAGAAGCGTTGGATGGCCACCATTCCGACTCCACCGGCCACGATCCAGAGCGGAACCAGTACGAAGATGTTTGCGACCGCCAAGGCCGGCGCGGCCGCGACGGCCAAACCGCCGAACACCGCCATCGGGAACCACGGTTGTCCAAACGATGCCCGCGTGCGACGACGCAACCGTTCCACTTCTGCCAACTGCGCGGTGGCATCTTGTGGGTGGGCTTCCATGCGTCTATCTTCTCACTTTGAAGCGCAAAGCTCGGTCAGTGGGCCGACGAACACGACTGGAAAGGCCGAGAATGAAAATTTCCCGCAAGATTGCGGTGACCGCCATCCTGTGTGGCTTGCTCGCCGCTGTGATCTTCGTGGTGATCTCGCTGGTCACCGGTGGAACCTTCTGGGCATCCGTCGGATTCGGCGCGGCAGTCGGCCTCGTCGGCGGTTTGATCACCTACGTCATCTACCGGATCAAGGTCGCCCGCAACCCTGCCGTCTAGTAGTCCACGGAGGACGTCGGTGACCGCGGTCGGGCAGGGTCAGGCGGTCGATCCTGGTCCGCGGCGACGGTGGACACGCGGCTGAACGAGTCGACCCGCGCCCGCGTTCCGGCTTCCCAGTCGGGCGTGTCGGGCGTGTCGGGCGATCCGGACGGGCACAGCGATGATCTGGGCGCACTTGGCGCGTGCACAGCTGGTCGACGTCTACTTGCACAACCCGGCCGCAGCCGCGACCAGCACGACGTCGTCCTATCCCGGCATGAATTACAGCATCGCCCCGCCGGCAGCGTGGAGCCCGAACACCGCCACTGCACCGCACCCGGTGACGCAGGATCGAGGTTTCCCAGAGGCGTCCGAAATTCGTGTCCGGAACTAACCGGGCAAATCGGGCTCGGGTTTTGGCCCGTACTTTCGGACAGTTGCAGACACAGCCGCCGGGCTACTGTCCGAAAGGGATCCGTTTCGGTCAGGTGAGGACATCACGCCGCTAGGCAATCACTTCATCGATCTCCGCGTCTAGGGACAATGCCGTTAAGTTTGGGTCTCGGGTGAATTGTTCGTCGTTTCCGGCAGGGTGATGTGCTTCGGCGGCGGGTTTAGGCGCTCTGCGGCCGTTTGACACGCTCGCGTTTGTACGCCGAATATTGTTG
>JALYUK010000269.1 GCA_030853805.1 Actinomycetota bacterium
AGCGAACGTCAGGGCTGTCTTTTCCCCGAGTTTGTCGACCGTGGTGCTGAGCAGGTCCTTCCCGTCGCCGTTGGGCTCATCGGCCAGTTCGGTGCTGAACTTCAGGACGGCGTTCACGACGCCGAGGACCGCACCGATTGCATGTTGCCCGGTTATTTCGGCGGCGATGGTGAAAAGTTCCAGGATGAAGCTGGCGATCGAGACGCCTAGTTTGGTGTTGTCTGCGACCTCCGGGATCGATTCACGGACCTAGGCATAAACGCTTTTCAACGTAGGCTGCAATATCTGCTGCTGATCGCTGAGCAGAGTGCGCATTCCAGCCTTGAGGCCATCCACCACGAACACGTCGCCGAGTTCGGTATTCAACTGTGCTTTCACTGCGCCGAACGCGCGCTTGCCGAACCCGAGACCGGACTTGTACGCCACCCCGCCCTCGGGATCCATCGCCTTCTGCCAGGTGAGGATGGTGCTCTGATTGGCGTTCTGCTGATGGCCGCGGCTCGAGATCGACGCGGCCGAGCAACACCTCGCTACCCCAGTTGTCCTCCGAGTAGGCCAGGTGTTTCACCAGCGCCTCTCAATTCCGCCACCCGTTACGCATCTTGTCGGCGATACCGTAATCCGCCGGCGTTTCGCCGGCCGGGTAGCCCGCGCCGGCGACACACTCGAGTTCATCGTCCGGAAGCACTGTTTCCGCGTTCTCCTTCGCGGGTGCAGCGTCTGTTGCAACGGGGGGGTTCTCTACGGGGTCGGACATGGCGTCTCCTCTTATCCGCGAGTGCATCTTGTACTCGACGTATTCAGTTTGCCTCGACACGCACAGGTACCGACATAGACGTAGGTCTTGTTTCGTCGCCCCTGCTTTAGACCCCGGATACGCCCTCGTTTGCAATGAGCCGGGACAAGTTCTATCGCGGCCTGACTGCTGATGCGTTTGCTGAACAGGCGAGCGGGCCCGGCCTCATCTGGCTGGATGAGCGTCCGGCTGTGTTGAGTCAGTTTGGCGATGTCGCAGGTAGGCGGGCGGTTGATCTTGGCTGTGGTGCACTGGTTTCGGGGGTCGGGGCGGTGACTCGCTCGCGCCCCGCGCACGTAACGCCTCCCTCCACTGGCCCAGGTGATCATTCATAACCAGGAGGAACCACTGACGTTCTTGGCAGATGCCGCGCAAGACGGCGCGGCTTGTGCGTTGATTCAGTATCACCTCGGTGATCGGCTGGCCTTTCTCGGGGAGGCGCACCGTGCACTGCGTCCTGGTGGCGGGCTTTTGCTGTCTTGGACTCATCCGGCGGCCGACACGAAAAATTCTCGGGCGCCAGCTTGGCCCAATGTTGGATTCAACGATCTACGGGGGATGGTCAGTTCATCGAGTATCAACTGATGCCGATGAGCCTCTTGATGAAAGAGTTGATCGACGCTGGGTTTACCCCTGGAACGGGATGCGCGGACCGTGGCCAGGTCCTGCGTGGCGGACCTATGAGATGGACAACTCAGATGATCTAGCGGCTGGTCCAATTTTCATCGTGGTGAAGTTGCGTGCGAAGAGCGAGACGCCATCTTGGACACCGCGTTGCCACAGTCCGCCACCATGAGCCTTCGACGAGCAAGACAAATGTACATCGTCACCGGCGAGCGACCTTGATATCGGACAGCATTGGCAAGTGCCTTGGGCGCGCCTCCGCCGAGGACCGATCGGGGCCTGATCTTCGTGAATGCGGCCGGTTGGATTGGAATCGCTTAGGCACAATATTTCTTGACCCACTTCTGCCACATGCGAATACGTTCGACTTCCGCCTTCATCTCGTCCGGTTCCGGGACGTAGTTGATCTGTTGAGCCGTGTTGTCACGTCGAGCGCAGGTGGAGCATGCTCCGTACCCTGCTTGGAAGTCAGAATCATCTTCCGAGGTCGCCGCAGCGAGGATGCGGTCGCGATCCGCCTCAACGACTACGGCCCGATCACCAGCATCAATGATGTGCTTCTGGTGTTCAGCGATGAAGCCGCGATCACCAACGTGCCCCACCAGAAAGGCTGAGGCCTCCAGCGGCGGCCTGCACCAGCGGGTGGATCGAGACCCACACCGCATGCGGGGTGGTGCCCATCTGCGGTGCCGAGCCAGTGATACTGACGTGTCGTTCGTCGAGCGACCAACGGGCCCAGACACCACCGCGCGTATCGCGCGGTGGTGTCCGGGCCCGGGGGTTCGACCAGGTGGATCAGGATTTTCCGGAGCTGGCTGAGGGAATGCCCGTCGAAGGGATCTTCTGCGTGGTCAGTCCCTTATGACAAACACCGGTCGTGGTATCAAGTTCAGACCACTTGCACGTGTGGACCTCCAGTACTCCCCCGGTCCTCAACGGCGTGCTCAGGCTGATGTTGGGTATTGAGTACCGCTGCTCGCCCGTATTGACCACCCACGTGCCCATAGTGGCTTGCATCCGGGTGGCGTAGGTGTACCAGACGGCAGAGTTGCCAGGAATTTTCTTCCCTAGTTCCTCTCCGAATTTTTGACTCGTTTCCCATTTATGCTCATATTTCAGAGTCAGCGATAACTTCCAGACCTTGAAGATCTCGAATTCATTTTTCAAGTCAATTCCGACACTGTTCTCCTGCGATGTTTCAGTCTCCCAGACGACCTTGGATTCAGCCTCCTCATCAGAAGTGTTGTGGGCATAATTGCTGGCGAGTTCGTACGGCCCCAAAGCTGTGCCGTAGCCGAAGTCCACGAACGCACAGTTGCTCTCCGCGCCGGGCGAATTGCAGTATTTGGTGAGCAACAGTTTCGCCTGGGCCTTGTTCGTCACGACGGTGGCTTTACCGACCGACAGCCCCGGATGGGGGTTATAGCCGTGCACGTTGCCCCACAAACAGGTGTAAGGGGCAAGAATGGTCGGGGCTCCATCGGTGCGTGGGTCGCCACCCTCGTAGATCTGGCAGTCCCACTCAGCAGCGCGAAAGCTGGGTTCGTAAAACTTCGCCCCAACCCAGAAGTCGGTCGGTTTCCCTGCATCGACGATCCGATAGGTGAACACCATTCCTGGCCGCATGCCTCTTACCTCAGCCCGTTTGGCAGCCCCAGTTTCGATCGTTGCCGGCGGGGGGATTTTTTCACTCCACCTATTGGTCGGATGGAACCAACCGCTGTCGAGTGACAATCCGTTCAGAGCGACGACATTTCCATATATGTGCTGGTCCTGCGACATGATGGCTTCCTTCTCCGTCAGGTCGACTGGATCCAGGAACGGCGCATTCGGCTCAGCACCCACCTTGCGCGCTTTCGCGTTGACGATTGAGGCCTCGGCGGCCACCATGGACGCGGTTGTCGTCGAGTGGACCATGGAGACGTGTGCGTTGGTCGCGGCGGTGGCCGACGACGTAGTGGCGGATGATGTCGCGCTAGATGATGAGACTGGGCTGGAGGACGGTGCCCCGGTGCTGCTGCAGGCAGACATCGCCAGCACCGCGCAACCCGCTACCGCTGTGACTGCGCCGCTTCGGCGATGACGTAAGGGGTGGATCCTCATCAGTACTCCTTGTTTCGGGTAGCCGCTCGACGATCGCGCGGGTTTGACCAGTGATCAGCGACGTTCCGAGGCACCCACGCCTGCGATGGAGGGAACGCCCTGGACCATCGTGGCGACGCTTCACAGGCGCCCCCGCGCGTGGCAATGGACCGCAGCAACGATTCGAGGCGACGTTCCTCGCCACGTCCCCGACCGGGGCACCTGACCGTGGGTTGTGTCTTCACGCTCCAAGCCTGGCTGCACGATGGTCCACTGCCCATAGACCTGGATCGCCTCCTCGCGTGGGAGTTAGGTCCCGTCCCACCGCTGCGTGAATGCTCTGTCGTGGCGAAGGGAGCAGCGCGCAACCTACCGATGCCGCCACCGTTTCGGTCCTCGGCACTCAGGGTCCAAGGAAGAACTCACCGATCGAACAACTCCCGAGGCCCATCGCCGTTGCGACAAGTTGCATGGTGGTGAAAAGTACACCGAGCTTCTTCAATGCCCGCGCATAGGCAATGCCTTCATATTTCCAGCTGAACCGGCGGACATCGGCCGCGAGAGTGACGAGTATCGGCGGCTGACGGGTCAGGGTGGCTGCTCGACCCCCTTCAAGCAGCAGACGTTCATGACGGCGCCACGTCTCTTTCCGGGGTCGAGGGGTACGTAAGGCATCCCGTCACACAACCCGAGCAACGCGGCCGACTGCGGCGGGACGAGGGCTACACCCTGGAGGCAGTCGAACAGGTACTCCACGGCGTGATCGGTCCACCAGATTGGGGCCACGTGTCCGCGTTTGAGCTATTCAGCGGTTATCTCGTCCTGGGCGCTCTCGCCACAACAACTCCCCCGGTCTGTTGCGGTCTTCGGAGCTGGTGGTCGAGATCCGAGATCTTCTGCACCCACGGTGTTGATCGAGGGACGGGACTACGAGCGTCCACAGCACCCAGCACTGACGGGCACCACCCGGCAGCACCAATCCCGTGCTCGCACCCCCTACCGAGATACCGAAGGCTGAGTCCTACACACCTTTGCATTCCCGGTTGCATCCGTTTCAATCATCGACCGCCGCGATGGCCTGCTCGTCCTTCGGGTGGGTGTGACGATGAGTATCCACAAGCTGACGGCAGGCTCGGGGTATGACTATCTGACCCGTCAGGTTGCCGCCCTGGATGCCACCGATAAAGGTCACACCGGACTGGCGTCGTATACGCGCCCACCTGATCCTCACCAGCGCCCACGGCCGCGACCCCATCGCTCAACTACGCGCGGTTGCGCAGGCGCGTGACCTGAGCACCGCTGCCGATACCGCCGCAGTGCTCGACTGGCGCCTGGACGACACCGGCCTGCGCGGAGGCGGCCAAGGGCCCTTGCCATGGATACCCGGTGTGCCGGACTCACTGGCCGGGCACGAAACCTGGGGCCCGTACCTCACCCAGCGCGCAGCACTCGTGAGCGACCTCGCGGCCACAGTGCGGGACGCGGCGATCGGTGCCGATATCCCGTCGTGGGCCGCCCGTGGTAGCGGCCGTCCCGCGGATGCAGTCCTGGGTGATGTTGCTGTGTGGCGGGCAGCGACGCTCGTCGAACGGGACGACCGGCGGCCTACCGGACACCCACACCTGCAGAAAGCGGCCGCGCTCTGGCAACGCAACCTGACCACGCGGCTCGCTGGTGAACGCGCCCCCGCTCTGCAGGAATGGGGTGACCAGATCACCGCCACCACCCCCGCATCCGGCCGTGACCGACCAACCCGACACTGGGCAGATGGCGCGGATCACATAGCGACCAGACTGGGCCTCAGCAGCGCCCACGCGCAACGCGACCTCATCCCCGCCGCTGACTCCTGGACCGCTGGCCGGCGCAAGGCCGCACGCACCCAGATCGACCAGGTCAGCGAGGTTCGAGCCCGGATGCAACAGGCGACTGCCCTCACACCCCACCAGCGGTGGGCAAGCCTGGCAGGCGAACTCGATCCGCGACTACCCCACCAGGCCGACTGGCCCGCGATGGCGCAACTGCTCGACCAGGCACACGACCAAAGCCACAACGTTGCCGCAGTAACCCGCCAGCTCATCGCCGACCACCCCCTCACCGAGCAACCAGCCCAAGACCTGCGCTACCGCCTCGTCGCCACCCTCAACCTCACCATCGAAACCGATCGCCCGGTAGGGACCACATCATCGACCGGCGCGGAACGGCAAAGACGCGCATCGACCACGTCTACCGACAAACCCATCAACCCGCGGCGACCGACCTAGTCGACGCCATCGTCGCCGTGCGAGCGTCCGGATCTCGCGCGCTCGGCCACCGCCAAGACATGGAGACTGTGCTCTCCTCCCCAGCTCAGACCGTGAGTGTGCACCAGTCGCGTGGCCGCTATGTCCGCCCCTTGGCCACCCTGACAGTTCCCACCCACGGAACCCTTGGTGCGGACGCCGCTGGCGATCGCAGTCCAGTGGCTGGCAGCGGTCTACTTGGACGCGCACCGGTTTCCAGATCGTGTCTTGGGACCGTGTCGAGGCCACCTCGCTACCCGCCTGCTGGGCGCGGCCCTCGCCGGTGCTGGCTACCGGTGCCGACACGACCTCCGAGGCCGCGAGCTCGAATTAACCGACTCAAAATCCCTGGAGTCCGGGGCTCACGCTTCGGGGGTATCAAAGTTCACAGACGCGAGCCTCGGCCGCGTCTTCAGCCACCGGCTCGACATCGCGTCCGTGGACGTTGCTTTGCGCGTCGGCTGTGTAAATCGGCTGGCGGTCGTGGGCCGGTATTCACCGAGCTGTCGCGTGTATCAGCCGCGAGCGAGCCAGCTCTGGCGCCCCTCCTCGCAGTGTTCCTGTGCCTGGGTACAGGAACAACCCACAACGGAGGCAACCACATAACAGTTCCACTCCTCCGTCGCGTGGCTGTTGAAGGTCGGCCGGCACGGCGCCGTCGATCGGCCTGGCCGCGATCTTGTGTACTAGGTGCGGGGCTGGGGCCAGCGGGACGGGATCCCGCCAGGTCCCACCCGTACTTGCAGTTGCGCCAGTTGACTACGTCTCCAACAGCTGCTGTCTCAGCTCTGGGCGTCGGTGGGTCCCACGGCCGCGGCAGCAGGGTCAGCAGACGGAGCTTTCACCTGCTCTGCGTAACCGTTGGTGGCAATATCGAGCTGCCGGTATACCAGCCGAAGCAGGCGGTCGTTCTCAAGATCAGCTCGGCGCGGTTGCCCCTTAGGAGTATCCGGATCCGAAACTGGGACGTCGAACTCTCGATGACCCTGATGATCAGCCCTGGTCGGGAACACCAGGCACGCGACGCGACCCTGCTCCAACAATCGAAGAGACACACGTATGGGCAACGGGAATGCTCCGTGAACACTGCGAGCGTCCCGCTCACGAGAGCGCGGCTTACTTCGCGTGGCCAGCTCTGAAGGCGTCTGCCCGGTGCACGTGATGGTGTGCCTCCCGAACCCACGAAGCCGGATCTAATCGCACGTGGATAGCACATTGCCGCACAAAGACGGCCCCTGACCAGTATCTTCGCTGGTCAGGGGCTATTTCGTGCTGGTGGGCGATACTGGGATCGAATCAGATTTCAAAGTACCTCGGATGATTAGGCGTTACCCCAATTTAGGCCTCTGAGCTGGGAGTTCAGGGAAATTGACCCGTGACGAAAGATGCCAGAAGGCCCCTTGGATAGACTCCAATCCGATGCATATCCGATGCAAGGAGAATTACCATGCCGGGACGGAAGCGTGGATTCGGCCAGATCAGCAAACAACGCAGTGGGCGACTGCAAGCCCGCTACACCGGTCCAGACATGAAACTTCATCTGGCACCGCACACGTTCGAGGCCCGCCTTGATGCAGAGGCCTGGCTCATCGACGAACGGCGCCTGGTCGTCGCAGACCACTGGACACCTCCAGCTGATCGCGGTGCTTCGAAGCGGGATCCCATCGTGTTCGGCACCTACGCTCAAACCTGGCTCAGCGAGCGTGATCTGAAACCACGGACCCGCGCGCACTACTCGTCGCTGTTGCGCCACCAGTTGGCACCTCTTGATGGCCACCCGCTCAAAGCGATCACTCCCCCGCAGGTCCGACGTTGGTACGGTTCGCTGGACCCCGACCGGCCAACCCTGCGCAGTCATGCGTACGGGCTCCTTCGCACGATCCTCAACACCGCCGTGCAGGACGAAGAGATCGCAGCCAATCCGTGCCACATCCGAGGGGCCGGATCGACACGACGGGTCAAACAAATTGCCCCAGCCTCGCTGTCGGAACTGGAAGCTATCGCGACTGCGATGCCCCCTCAGTACCGACCCCTGGTGCTTCTTGCGGCTTGGACCGGACTTCGATTCGGCGAGATCACCGAACTTCGGCGCAAGGACATCGACCTCCCCAAAGGCACCCTCCAGGTCCGACGCGGCGTTGTGCGCTCCGACGGGCGGACCATCATCGGAACGCCGAAAAGCCTGGCGGGCACACGCGAGGTTTCTATCCCACCTCACCTGCTACCCATGCTTCAGGAGCACTTGCTGACTGTGCATGGGCGGGAGGGAATCCTCTTTCCGGCCGCCGATGGTGAATCTCATCTAGCACCGAGCACTCTCTACCGGGTGTTCTACCCAGCACGACGGGCTGCCGGCCGACCTGACCTTCGCTGGCACGACCTTCGACACACCGGCGCCGTGCTCGCTGCTCAAACCGGAGCAACCCTCGCAGAGCTGATGGCGCGACTCGGTCACTCAACTCCCCAGGCAGCTCTGAAATATCAACACGCCGCCCGCGGTCGAGACGCCCAAATCGCTGAAGCACTCAGCCAAATCGCTCTCGCAGAACCACATTGAACCGCCTGTGGTCGTCTGTGGTCGCTGGGCTGAGCTGCCACACAGCCTGCTAGACGACTCAGTCTCCGCCAGGCCGTTCCGGAGGTGAATTCCGCGATAGGGGCCATTCTACGGAGCAAGTCGTCCCGGTCTCAGGAACCTACGCTCATGGAAACCACGAACATCGTCTTCAGTGACGGCGACCGCACAGTACGTCGGGGGCCTGCTGGTGTCTCGGGAAGTTGTCTTACCGTTGCGACCCCCGCAGACAACCGAGAGTCCGTCGAACACGCGGGATAGTGACCGGAATCCCGCGTAACTGCGTGGTTCTTGCGCACAACCCCATCCACGGGTGAACAGCGGATGTCAGTCGTTGCTAGCGCGCATCAACTGCTACACGTCGCTAGGTTGGATCCCGAACCAGGTGTGGCCTGGCTTCGCCTCGGTCGCCCGCACGTGGTGGCATCCGGCACTCAGGGAGAGCGGTGCAGCGATGACAGATCCAGCGACCCTGCCGCAGATGGGATGGGCCCATGGTTCGGCCACGAACACGAAAGGCATGGTCCACGCGACCCCACCCGGCCAGCACACCGCCTTGCGTGGCGCAGACACCCCTCGCCGCGGGGATCCCTGGTTTGGCAGCAGCCGGGACTGGCCACCTGCATTCTCCCGCCGCCCGTCCTGCGCGCACCACCTGTACACACCCGAGCGACACTGACCCGACCACCAACGACCACCGGCGATGCGCGCGGCCTGGACGCGGTCAGTGCGCCTTGTAGATGTGCGCGCGGTGCTCGATACGCCCGATCCGTAGCACGTGATCGTCCTCATCGATGCGGAACGTAACCCGGTAGTCCCCACGCCGCGCGACGTGCAGACCCTCCAACTCGAACCGCAACGGTTTAGACAACCGGTGGGGATTGGTCGGCAACACCACCGTCACGAACTCCACCACGGCAACCGCAACCTTCGGCGGCAGCCGGTCCAACGACCGCACCGCGGTCGCCGACAGCTCCACCCGCCACCCCTGCTGGTCATCACCAGTCACGAATCAAGCCCGTACCGGCGACGCAGCTCCTCACCCGTGACCGTGTCCCCAGCCGCGAAATCCGCATCCGAAGCACGTAACTCCGTCACCGCACCAGGAGTAGACAACACGTGCAGCGTCTCGTGCAACGACTCCAAATCATCCGCCGACATCAACACCGCACTGGTATGCCCATGCTTGGTGATCCGGATGATCTCGTGCGTACTGCCAGCCTCATCGACCAACGCCGACAGCTTGTCCTTCGCTTCACTCAGAGCTACGGTTCTCATGGAGCCATACTAGCCTGACATGTAGCCCATGACTAGCCCGATTATTAGTCGATAAAGGCCCTTATGACAAATAGGGCGGTTCCCGGGTCACTGAGGCATCGCTGGTCCGGCTCCCCCAGTGGGACCATCGCAAATTCGGTGTTTCTGATCCGTGACACGCCTACCTGATCGGGGTGGGCGGGATCGGATGAGAAGAGCATGAAACTTCCTGACATGAACGTTGAGTACGAGGGCAACAGTGAGCAGCCGGCCGCGCCGGTTGGTCGGCCGAGGCGTGCCCCGGCCGACCGGAAACCCAAGAAGAGCGTGGTCCAGGCGCAGCAGGCTGCTGCGGTGGCTGACTTGGTGCGGGCCGCGCGGGCCAATGGTGACTCTCTGACGGGCCCTACGGGGTTGCTGAAACAGGTCACCGCGATGGTCTTGGAAGCGGCGTTGGAGGAAGAACTGACGGAGCACCTGGGCCACGCCAAGCACCGGGGTAAACGTGCCCTGCAGGATGAGGGTGTTGATGAGGCCGCTCAACAGTTCGATGTCGACGGTGGGAGCCAGGAGCGAACACGTAATGTTCGCAATGGTTCTCGGACTAAGACGGTGCTGACTGATAACGCGGGCAAGGTGGACGTCACGGTCCCTCGGGACCGCGCCGGGACCTTCGAGCCGGTCATTGTGCCCAAGCATCAC
>JALYUK010000274.1 GCA_030853805.1 Actinomycetota bacterium
TAATCGGTAGAGGTCACCACGCACGGATGGCGCTCATCTGTGCAGCGAGTTCTCGTGAAGCGGCTACATCGTCAGGGTCATTGCGCAGTGATTCAGCTTCTGCTCGCAGGCGTGCGCGGCGTTGGGCACGTTCGGCGTCAAGGATCGCGGTGCGTACTACCTCAGAGCGTGACATGCCGTCATGGGTTAACGCCTCCAGTGCCTGTTCCACCACCAAGTCAGTACGCAACGTAATCGTTTTCATAAGACAAAACGTAACACGAACTGTAAAAGCCGTCTCGGTCAGAACGTTGCGCAGCCTGGTGACCAAGTGCCCGTAGTCCTGGCGCGTCAGTTGATGGTGGGCCAACCTGGTGACCTGGTGGTGCGGCGCGCCTCCCCCGCGCTAGCGGAGGGGTCAGCGATGGTGAGTGCACACCAATTAAAAAGGGTGAAGCCCCCACGAGAGTCGTCGCAGGGGCTTCGGGTTGAACGTGTGGTCAAGCACGGTCAACCCAGGCTTTGAATGGGTGCCTGTTTCTAGGGTAGCCGTTCACTACAGCCCAAGCCCAGCAGACTCGCCCAAGATGCGCAGTCACCCCCCACCGCGACTCCGTGTGAGTCGTGCTCACCCCGTCAGCGCAGTATTGCGACAGGACCGGGTAGAGCCGTTAGAGGGTGGGTCTCGTGATGTCCAACCTTCCCCACCGATCGCCTCGCGTCGACATAAATCTGACCTAACGACTACCCCTCAATGGCGACTCATCACGCAGCAACGTCACTCACCAGGAGCATCGAGCACGCTCGATATGCCCCCGGTCTCGCTGTAGAAAACCCCGCCGTATCGAGGCCGATCTGTACCCCTCTTGACCACTACTCTCACCGAGTTTAGAGACCCCTAACCTTTAGTACATATGCACAGGGTGCTAGCTTGGTTGGCGTGGCCTTCGGCCCGCCTTGTTACTGACCGGTAGTTTTGTGTGTAGGGACTCAGGGGGTGGTGTTCGGGTGCTTCGTCCCTCGAAGTTAAACGCGGGCAGCGTCGACTATTACGAGTCCACGACGGAGCGTCAGCCGGTAGCGATCGGGGCTGACATGACGGACTACTACTCCGAGGGTGGGGACCATGCGCCGCGAGTATGGGCGGCGGCACGGAGCGAGGCCGCGAAGGCGGCGACGTTGGAACGGTTGGGTATCGCCGAGGGTGAGGAACTGTCGGCCGAGCAGGTCGAGACGTGGTTCAACGAGGGCAAGGCTCCGGGTGGGGAGCATGAGCAGTTAGGTCGGGCGTTTGTTGGACCGTCGGTGAAGAAGATGCCGGTCAAGGATGAGCACGGCGTGCGGGTGGTGGGCGCGGATGGGGTGCCGTTGACGTTCGAGAAGCCCAATGGTGGGACGGTGCGCGGTTGGGACATGGTCGTTGCTGCTCCGAAGTCGGTGTCGATGCTGCACGCGATCGGTGATGACGCGACCCGCGAGTCCATCGTGTCGGCGCATCGGTTCGCGATCGAGCAGGCGATGGCGTATCTGGGCCAGCACGGCGCGTACACGAGGGTGCGGACACCGGGGGCGAAAGAAGCGCAGGTAGTTCCCTCGTCGGCGCTGTCGGGGGTGGTTTACGAGCACCGCACGTCGCGGAACATGGATCCGCACCTTCACGCGCACGTGTTGATGCATAACCGGGTGCTGGACCCGTCCACGGGCCAGTGGGTCTCGATTGATGGCACGTCGATGATGCATGAGACGAAAGCGGCCGGGACGGTCTATCAGGCCGCTCTACGGGCACGGCTCACGTCTGATCTTGGGTTGTCGTGGCAGCCGGTCGATGGGCGGTCTGGGGTGGCGGATCTGACGGGGTTGACCCGTGAGCAGATCCAGGGGTGGTCTACCCGGTCGGGGGAGATCGATGCGTGGTGCAGCGAGCACGGGCTGTCTGATCACGCCGGTAATCAGAAGTCGGCACAGTTGGAGACCCGCGTCTCTAAGGACACCAGCAAGTCGGATGCGGAATTATGCGCGGGGTGGGGGCTGCGGGCACGGGGTGAAGGCATCAGCGCATCGCAGATCGGGCACGGCCCGATCCTGGACGCGAACGGCATGGCCCTGCCGGATGAAGGAGTCCGCGCGATCCAGGAAGGCTCGCAGGCCAGCGCTGAAGCGGTGTTGCAGAGCGCATCCGCGCGGGCGTCAACGTTTACCCGTGCTGACGTAGTGCAAGCAGCGGTGGCAGCGTTGTCGCCGTACCAAGGCAGCCCACAGGACGTGCTGAGCGCGATCGAAGAGTTGGCCGATGGGGCGCTGGAAGTAGCTGTCTCTCTCGAGGGCGCGGCCTCGGCAGGGGACTCGATCACCCGCCGGCTACGAGCCGGGCAACGCCTGGGTCAGCGTGAGGGGTCGATCCGGTACACCACCACGCACATGCTGCAGGTGGAAGCCAGCACCACGACCAGGGCGGCACGGCGGGTAGCCGGCCTTTCCGGTAACCCTGCGTTGGTGACCGCGCAAGGTTTGGACCTGGACCAGGTAGCGGGGATGCGGCAACTGGTCGCCTCCGATCGGCAGGCCTCGGTCATGGTCGCTCCGGCCGGTGCTGGGAAAACGACCTCATTGAAAGCAGCGCGGGCCGCGTGGGAACGCGACGGGCAGCGGGTGTTGGGTATCGCACCGACAGGTCGTGCGGCTGGTCAGATGCGCACCGACCAGGCCGTGGGCCAGGCGGACACGATCGCGACTGTGTTGGGCAAACTACGACGCGGGCAGGGCACCGGGTGGCGACCCGGTGACGTGGTGATCGTGGATGAGGCGGGCATGGTCGGCTCCTTCACTCTGGCCCGGCTCATCGAACAGGCCGAACAGGACCAGGTGCGGATGGTGTTGGTCGGTGACCCCGAGCAGCTCCAGGCGGTCGGTGAAGCGTCCGGCCTGTTCGAGCTCCTGGCGGAGGACCTACCGGACACTGTCCGGTTGAAGCAGGTGTACCGCCAGCACGATGTTGAGGAACGCGAAGCGGGGCTTGGTCTGCGGTCGGACGCATCCGAAGCGCACATGCACCAGTCCGTCGCTTGGTACGCCGAGCATGACCTGATCACCGCAGGGGACCGGTTCACGATGTTTGAAGGCGCGT
>JALYUK010000293.1 GCA_030853805.1 Actinomycetota bacterium
ACGCACGCCTGACCGACGACGAGGCGTTGGAGTGGTTGTTCACTCCCGATGAAACGCTTCCGCTTCCGGGGGCACCTATGCAGATGCTGCTCGCCGGGCGAAAGTCGGAGATCCGCAAGCGGGCTTCCGAACTGGCCTTCTGATCAGCTGCGGTCGCGCGGTCTGCGTTACGCAGTGCGCGCGGTGGCGACCTCGACGAGAGAGCTCAGCACCTGCGCGGCTTCATCGGTGACGTGTGCCCGACTGAGGTGCAGGCGGGCGGCAGACACGCGTTCGGTGATCATCGACTCCACGCGGTCAACCGCGCCGGAACGCGTGCACAGCTCGCGCATCCACTGCACGTCCTGCGGACTCAGATCCGGTGAACCGAAGGTCGCGGTGAAGCGGCGCAGCTCATCGTCTCCGACATCGTCCAGGGCCAGCGCGATGAGCACCGTGCGTTTGCCCTCTGCAAGGTCGTCCCCGGCCGGTTTGCCGGTCTGCTCCGGGTCGCCGAAGACCCCCAGCAGGTCGTCGCGAAGCTGGAAGGCCTCCCCGAGGGCCTCCCCGTACTGCGCCAACGTCGCCATCGTCTCAGTGTCTGCGCCGGCGCAGGCAGCTCCGATGAGCAACGGTTGCACCACTGTGTAGTTGGCGCTCTTGTAGAAAGCCACGCGTAACGCCTGCTCGACCCGTTGAGCGGTCTGCAGCCCGGCCCACGGGCGCACCGAATCCAGCACATCGAGGTACTGCCCGGCCATCAGTTGGGTACGCATCGTGTCGAAGTCGGGTCGTCCGCGGTCCAGCTCCGAGGCGGGCAATCCACATCCGGCAAACATTTCCCCGGTCCAGACCAGACACAGGTCACCCGCCAGGATCGCTGCAGCGTCACCGAAATCGTCCCCGTCGCCCTCCCAACCCTGGTCTGCGTGCAGTACGGACATCCGACGGTGGGCCGTCGGCTTCCCACGGCGTAGATCGGAGTGATCCATCACGTCGTCGTGGATCAGGGCTGCTGCCTGGAACATCTCCATGGCAGCAGCGAGCGCGACCACAGAATCGGAATCAGGACCCCCGGCACTGCGGTAGCCCCAGTAGAGGAAGGCTGCGCGCAGCCGCTTGCCACCACGCAGCAGCCCGAAGATCGATTCGGTGAGATGCTCGACGTCGGCGCCCAGGGGGGCGAGCACGGAGTGTTGGCGGCTCTCGTGGGTATCGAGTACCTCCTGCACCCGGGCACGTAGATCCGCCACGTCCAACGGATTTCGCACAGCAGGATCCTTCCGGGAGCTCTTGAGAACAGTTGCCGAGAAGAGTAGTTGTCACCGGCCCGCCTATCATCGTCGGCATGTCCCAGGCTGAACAAGCGAGCGAATCCGAGCGTGGTCCCCGGGTTGATATCCCGGCGCTGTTGTCCGATCCGACCCCGACCTTCAGCTTCGAGTTCTCTCCACCGCGCGACGATGCCGGAGAAAAGCTGCTGTGGGAGGCCATCCGTCGCGTCGAGCAGGCGAGGCCCTCGTTCATATCGGTGACCTACGGCGCTGGAGGTTCCACCCGCGATCGGACGGTACGCGTCACTGGTCGGATCGAGCGCGAAACCACGCTGAGCACCATGGCGCACCTCACGTGTGTCGGCTCCAGCATCGCGGAACTACGACAGGTCGTCGGCGAGTACGCCGATGCTGGGATACGCAATATCCTCGCGCTGCGAGGTGATCCTGCGGGCGGGTTGGGAACATCCTGGACCGCGCACCCGGAGGGGTTGGATCATGCCGATCAGCTGGTGTCCCTGGTCGCCTCGCTGGGTGCTTTTACGATCGGGGTGGCGGCCTTCCCGGACAAGCACCCGGAGTCCGCCACCTTGCAGGAAGAAGCTGACGTGCTTGTTCGCAAGGCTGACGCCGGTGCATCGTTTGCGATCACCCAGATGGTGACGGACGTCGACACCTATCTGCGGTTGCGCGATCTCGTCGCGTCGCGGGGTCGTGACCTGCCGATCGTGCCAGGGTTGATGCCGGTCACCTACGCGAGTCAGCTGGAGCGGATGACCAAACTCAACGGACAGCCGTTGGCCTCGGATGTGGTCGAGCGGATCCAGGGTGTTGCCGGCGACAAGGACGCGGTCCGCAGGGTCGGCGTCCAGATCTGCACCGAGCACGCAACCCGGCTGCTGAAGGAGGGTGCACCCGGCATTCACTTCATCACGATGAATCGCAGCGTTGCCACGTTGGAGGTCTACCGCAACGTGGCGGGCAGTACAGCGTTCGCCCCGCACACTGCTCGGACCCCGGTCTCCGCCTGACCGGCGGGCGGACTGCTTCGTGGCGGCCCGCTATGTCGGTGGCCCGCCATACGATGTTCGAACACAGTTACGAACATTGGAAGCGGGCGACCATGATCATCACTTCTCCAACCCTGGATTCTTCTCAGACCCTCTACACCAGAGCCGAACAAGCCGGATCGATTCCCGCACGGCAAGGGTCGGACGCGGCAATTGCAGCCGCTCCTCCCGCAACGGTGCTGGAGCTGATCGACCGGGCTCGTGATGCTTTGCTGGAGGCCTGTCACAGCCAGGACACTGTCGAACGTCATCGCCTTGCCCAACTCGGTGCGCTGCGTGCGGCGGCCGCTGCGCTGGCCAGCCGATCAAGATCGAAGAAGTCGCCTCGTCGCCGAGATGTCTGGGACTCCCTGGGCGTGCTACATCCCGAGCTGGCCGAATGGGCTCAGTTCTTCGCAATGACCGCAGTTCGAGGAACAGAGGCGGCTCAGGGGCGCGTGCACCTGAACGGTCGAGAGGCCGACGATCTGTTGCGCCAGGCGGAGGTTTTCATCGAGTCGGTGATGTCCCGACTCGGCCTTCCGATGATGGGCCCGCTTCCTGGGTGTGTGCCCGCGTTTCAACGGACGTAGGATGGATACGAGATTTCAGGACCCTGCCTTCACGGGTCCGGGTGTCGACATTTATTCTCGGAGTGCTGAGGGCGACGCGACTGTCGTTCAACGTTTTTCCCTGACAGATCGCCTGGAGGTCACCGTGCCGCTCTCCGAGCGCGAGCAACGCCTGTTGGAACAGATGGAACAGGCGTTAAGCGCTGACGACCCCAAGTTTGCATCGCACATGGTTGCCGACCCGGCGCGACTGCGCGCTCGCCGTCGGCTCGCACTAGGCGTGTTGTTGTTACTGCTGGGCGCAGGAGCGCTGGTCGCCGGAGTGCTGATCAAGAGCGTCCCATTGGGCGCCCTGGGGTTTGCGGTCATGGTGGGCTCTGGTGCCTACGCGATCGGTCCTCCCGGCCCTGGCGGCCCAGCCCTCGGCTCGGTCCGACCTGACGGGTCAGTGCAGCGGAGTCCCCGCCGCCGACGGCGCGACAATTCTGCTGGCCCGGCACGTCCGCAGGGTGGCTTCATGCAGCGGATGGAGCAGCGCTGGGAGCGTCGCCGCAACGGGTCAGGCCGGTAACAGCAGCAAGGTGCGACCCGCACAACGCAGAACGCCCACCACAGGTTGTGGTGGGCGTTCTCCGTTGTGCGGGTTGTGTTGTTACGAACCTGTCGGGTCGAGACGGTCGGTTTCGTCAACGACTTCCAGTGCGATGCTGCGAAGCTTCTCCAGGTGCTCTCTTCCGTGGTGTGCGCAGAAGAGCAACTCGTGGTCTTCGGTGAGGCGCGCGCGGATGAAGGCCTGGGCGCCGCACCGGTCGCACCGGTCAGCAGCTGTCAATGTCGGGGCGAGGGCTGTTGCCATGGTCGTTCATCCTTTCGTCGGGACGCCTGTCGGCGCCTACGGCGGAGGTCCGTTCGGACCGAGTTCCGCTGGTCGTTATTCGGACCCGAGACTTGTTTGGATCTTCGTAACGCCCTTCAGAACGAACAACAGTCAAGCATGGGCGACCATTCCCATGTCGCAGGCACCCCCCGTGTGGTGCGTATCACGTGTCGGTGGGCCGGGATAGCCTGCGAACGCAGCATCCGAAGACTGACTCTTGCGAAGGAATGACAGGTGGCCGACGGCAGACAGCGCGTAGATCGACCTGAGGACTACTCGGCCCGGCATTTGCAGGTCCTGGAGGGCCTGGAGGCGGTGCGCAAACGTCCCGGTATGTACATCGGCTCCACAGATTCCAGGGGGCTGATGCACTGCCTCTGGGAGATCATCGACAACTCGGTCGACGAAGCCCTCGGCGGGTACGGCGAGCAGATTGACGTCGTGCTGCACCGGGACGGGTCGGTGCAGGTCATCGATCGCGGACGGGGCATACCCGTTGACGCCGAACCGCGCACCGGGTTGTCCGGCGTCGAGGTGGCCCTGACCAAGCTGCATGCCGGCGGCAAATTCGGTGGTGGCTCCTACACCGCGACGGGCGGGTTGCACGGGGTCGGAGCCTCGGTCGTCAACGCGTTGTCGAGCCGGTTGGATATCGAGGTCGACCGCGGCGGGACGACCCACTCGATGAGTTTTCGTCGTGGTGAGCCCGGACTGTACGACGATCGCTCGGGTCTTGGACCGGACAGCCCGTTCACCCCTTACGTCGACCGTAGTGAGCTGCGGACATCAGGTCGCACCAAACGGGGAGTGACCGGCACCCGGATCCGGTACTGGGCCGACCACCAGGTGTTCCTGGCTGACGCGAGTTTCGACTACGCGGGCCTGGCAGATCGCGCCCGGCAGACGTCGTTCCTGATACCCGGCCTGCGGATCGTGATCCGCGACGAGCGCGGACTACCGGGCACACCGGCTGCGGATGGACCGCTTGAAGAGGTCTTCCAGCACGACGGGGGCATCTCGGAGTTCACCGACTTCCTCGCGCCCGACGCAGCCCTTACCTCGACCTGGCGTCTGCAGGGCTCCGGCACCTTCCACGAGACGGTGCCGGTGCTGGACGAGCACGGTCATCTCAACTCTCAGGAGGTGGCGCGTGAGGCCACCGTCGACGTCGCCGTGAGATGGGGCACGGGATACGAGACGTCGGTGTCTTCGTTCGTGAACATCGTGGCCACGCCGAAGGGCGGCACCCACCTAGCGGGCTTCGAGCAGGGGCTGGTCAAGGCGTTCCGCAAGCAGTTGGACGCCAACTCACGGCGTTTGAAGATCGGGTCGGACAAACCCGAAAAAGACGATATGACCGCTGGGATGACCGCAGTGGTGACAGTGCGCCTGGCGGAACCACAGTTCGAGGGTCAGACCAAGGAAATTCTCGGTACCTCCGCGGTACGGGGCATTGTCGCCAAGATCATCGAGAAAGAACTGACGGCCCACCTCACCGCGACCGGTCGGGACGGCAAGACGCAGTCGACGCAGCTGCAGGAGAAGATTGTCAATGAGATGAAGGCGCGCATCAGCGCCCGGACAATGAAGGAGACTCAGCGTCGCAAGACCGCGCTGGAGAGTTCCTCGCTGCCAGGGAAGCTGAAGGACTGTCGCTCGACGGACATAGCGCACACCGAGCTGTTCATCGTCGAGGGGGACAGCGCTCTTGGCACCGGCCTCGCCGCGCGCAACTCGGAATACCAGGCTCTGTTGCCGATCCGCGGCAAGATTCTGAATGTTCAGAAGGCCTCTGTCGGGGACATGCTGAAGAACGCGGAGTGTGCGGCGATCATCCAGGTCGTCGGTGCCGGTTCGGGGCGTAGCTTCGAACTGGAGGCCGCCCGGTACGGCAAGATCATCCTGATGACCGACGCGGACGTGGACGGTGCCCACATCCGCACGCTGTTGCTGACGCTCTTCTTCCGGTACATGCGCCCGTTGGTCGATGCCGGGAGGGTGTACGCCGCCGTGCCTCCCTTGCATCGGATCGAGACCGTGGCCCAGGGTCGCGCCAAGGGCGAGGTGCTCTACACCTATTCCGAGGCGCAGATGCGTTCCACCATGGCCCAACTGCAGCGGCGCGGCCGTAATGTCAAGCCTCCGCAGCGATACAAGGGGCTGGGTGAGATGGATGCCGATCAGCTGGCCGAGACGACCATGGAACCGCGCCACCGGATGCTGCGACGGGTAACCCTTGCCGACGCCGAAAAGGCGGAGGCTTGTTTCGATCTGCTGATGGGTAGTGACGTCGCACCGCGGAAGGAGTTCATCGTGGACTCGGCGGCCGCACTGGACAGAGAGCGCATCGACGTCTGAGATCCAGGTGGCGCCCACGGCGTCCTGGTGCGAACATGTGTTCGTGTCTTCATCGGTCAGCGTGTCCGTGCCGGGGATCTTGCACGCCGATCTGGACTCGTTCTACGCGTCGGTAGAGCAACGTGATGACCCGTCCCTGCGCGGTCGCCCGATGGCGGTGGGAGGCGGCATCATCCTGGCTGCCAGTTATCCGGCCAAGGCGTTCGGCGTCCGCACCGCCATGAGTGAGCGGGTGGCCCGCAGTCTGTGTCCGGATCTTGTCATCGTCCCACCCAGGATGAGCGCCTACACCCAGGCCAGCCGGGCGGTCTTCGATGTGTTCCACGACATCACGCCACTGGTCGAGGGCATCTCGATCGATGAGGCATTTCTGGACGTATCCGGGCTGCGACGGTTGGTGGGACCCCCGGAGCAGCTGGGCGCCATCGTGCGTTCCAGGGTGCGTGCCGAGGTGGGACTACCGATCTCCGTGGGCGGCGCGAGCACGAAGTTCCTCGCGAAGATCGCGAGTGCGGTGAGCAAACCGGACGGGTTGCTCATCGTGCCGGTCGGCGGTGAAGAGGACTTCCTGCATCCGCTGCCCATCGAGCGACTCTGGGGCGTCGGGAAGGTGACCTCGGCAAAGCTGCATGCCCGGGGCATCGCCACGATCGGCCAACTCGCTGCGGCGCAGGAAACCGACCTCGTGGGCGTCATCGGTGGTGCTGCGGGCCGCCAGCTGTGGGCGCTGGCCAATGTGCGTGACCCACGTCCGGTGGCACCAGGGCGGCGCAGGCGGTCGATGGGAGCCCAGCGGGCCATCGGCGGCCGTCCGCGTACGGGCGCAGAGCTCGATGAGATCCTGATGGGGCTGGTGGAGAAGGTGACCGAGCGGCTACGCGATTCGGGGCGGTGGGGAGTGACATTCACCCTGCGGTTGCGGCTGGCCGACTTCAGTCGCGTCACTCGTTCGCGCACTCTGCCACAGGCGACGGCGGCAACGGCGACATTCCTGCAGATCGGTCGGGATCTACTGGCTGAAACTGCTGCGTTGATCGCGGATCGGGGAGTCAATCTGGTGGGAATCAGCGTCGCGGGGCTCAGCGAGCCCGATCGCCTGCAGCCGACACTGCCGTTCGATGTGGTCCAGTCCGGGCAGGTGGATGCTGCGATGGACACGGTGCGTGAGCGCTTCGGGCCCACCGCGCTGACCCGGGGCGTGCATCTGGGACGCCCGGTGGGGTGGGAGACCCCCGTCCTACCCGACTGAGGAGCGGGTGCGGATACGGGCAAAGTTCCTTGATGGTCGCGCCGCGCCCGAACAGCAACCATCCCCGTATCTGCACCCGCTCTATTTCTGACTCACCGCACTAGGGTTCGGGTATGTCCGACGATCCTCAGGCTCCGGTACATCCCATCCAGATTGCCCAGGAGCCGCGTGCTGATGAGTTGCTCAGCCGCGATCCGTTCGCGCTGCTTGTCGGAATGCTGTTGGACCAGCAGTACCCGATGGAGCAGGCGTTCCGCGGGCCCGCGAAGATCGTCGATCGTTTCGGCTCCCTGGACCCTGCCCGGATCGCCGACCAGAACCCACAGGAGTGGGCCGATCTCTGCTCCACACCGCCCGCGATTCATCGCTACGGTCGGTCAATGGCCGGGCGCGTCCAGGCGCTCGCAGTCGTCATCCGAGATGAGTACGACGGTGATGCCTCTCGCATCTGGACCACGTCCGGCAACACCGAGGACCTGCTGAAGAGGTTGCAGTCGCTGCCCGGATTCGGGGAGCAGAAGGCCCGTATCTTCGCCGCGTTGCTGGCCAAACAACTCGGGGTGGCTCCCCGAGGGTGGCGTACTGCAATCGGCCCCTACGCCGAGCAGGGTAGTTTCCGGTCCGTCGCGGACGTCGTGGGATCGGAGTCGCTGCAGAAGGTGCGCGATTTCAAGAAAGCGTCGAAACTGAAAGCCAAGGAAAGCGCGGCTGCGAAATAAGGCACGAATAACAACGCGTTCGAGGTCGGGCCTTAGACAGAACACCAGAGTCGTCGACAGCACGTGCCCTAGCCTTGACGTGTGGGCATGGGAGAAGGCAATGGGATCGGCCCGTTCACCGGGGCGGACTCGGTCTCGGCAGAGGTTCTGCTGCGTGAACTTCGCAGTGGGGCGGAAACGGCAGCTCGCGACCGCGAGCGACTGAGTGCGTTGCTGGACGCCGTTCTGGCCGTCACCACCGACCTCCAGCTCGCGGAGGTACTGCAGAGAATCGTCAGTGCGGCCTGCACACTGGTCGATGCCGAGTACGGCGCACTCGGTGTGCTCGGGCACGACCGAGAGCATCTGGCGGAGTTCATCAGCAGTGGGGTGAGCGATGATCGGCGTGCTGCGATTGGGCAGACTCCTTGCGGCCAGGGAGTTCTCGGTCTGCTGATCGAAGACCCCAGCCCACTGCGCATCGCCGACGTCAGTCTTCATCCGGCGTTCCAAGGGTTTCCCGACCATCACCCGCCGATGCGTACCTTTCTCGGTGCGCCGGTCCGGATCCGGGATCAGATTTTCGGGAATCTCTATCTCACCGAAAAAGTTGGCGGAGAGTGCTTCACCGAACAGGACCAGGTTGCGCTGGTCGCATTGGCGGCCGCTGCGGGCGTCGCCGTCGAGCATGCCCGGCTCTATGAGAGCGCCCGGAGTCGGGAGCGATGGCTGGAAGCCACCGGTTATCTGCGGCAGATGCTCTTCGATGGCGCCTCGGAACGCCGGGCGATGAACTTCCTGGCTCAACAAGCCCGCACCTTGGCCACTGCGTCGACGGCCGTCGTCGGGCTCTACGACTCAACGCATCGGCTCGCGGTGACCGGTTTCGCCAGCGACCACGCCGCTGGCGTTCCTGATGGCGCAACGCTCGACGATCCGGGGTGGAGCAGGATCGTGGCAAGCGGCGCACCCTGCGTGTTGGACGCAGATTCAGCTGCCGAGGAACGGCGGATGGTTGCAGAGCTGGTGGCCATGCGCGTGCCATCTGCCCCGGCGCGCACCGCGGTAGTGCCGATCAGAGTCGGTAGGGAGGAGCTGGGCGTCCTTGCAGTTGCGTGGGAGGTCGATGACGAGGGCGTCGAGAACACCGTGTTGTCACTGAGTCGGTTGGCCGACCAGATCGGTCTTGCCCTGCTGGCCTCGCGCACCCGGTCCGACCGCAGCAGACTGGCGCTGCTGGAGGATCGCGATCGAATCGCTCGGGATATGCATGACCATGTCATTCAGCGGCTGTTCGCAACGGGCTTGTCGCTGCAGTCCACTTCGCGGATGAGACTGGACTCGACGGTGCGCGGGCGACTGGATGAGGCGGTCAGCGAGCTGGATGAAGCGATCAAGGACATCCGGCACAGCATTTTCGAACTGCAGCATGCCATGCGCGACGTGGCGGGCGAGGTCACTGAGCTGGTTCGCGACGCGTCCGAAGTGCTGCCCACGCCGGCCTCGCTGAAGATCACCGGCGAACTGGATGCCCTACCGGCGCAACTCATTCCCGATTTGATGGCGGTACTACGAGAGGGCCTGGCCAATGTTGCGCGACATGCGCAGGCGCACACCGTCACCGTCCATGTGGCGCACCTGCTCGATGAGCTCGCGGTGACGATCCAGGACGATGGAGTGGGGCTGCCGAATATTCTGCAGGAGAGCGGTCTGGCCAATCTGCGGCGACGCGCCATGGATCGCGGCGGCGCCCTGAGGGTCTCAGGCAGCGCACCCTGTGGCACCACCTTCTACTGGCGGGTGCCGATGGGGGACCTCACGGGTGATGCGGGATAGGACCGAAGTCCCTGGCGTCAGCCTGCGCGAGCGCGTGTAATACCACTGTGACCACTACGATTTTTCTCCTGGACGATCACGAGATCGTGCGCCGTGGGTTGCGAGAACTACTGGAGTCGATCGAGGGCTTCGTGGTCGTCGGAGAGGCTGCCACTGCAGCGCAGGCTCGCGCGCGGATCCCAGCACTGCGCCCTGATGTGGCTATCTTCGACGCCCGTTTACCCGACGGATCGGGCATTGATGTGTGCCGCGAGATCCGGTCGCAGGATCCGTCCATCGCGGCGCTCGTGCTGACGTCCTACGACGATGAAGAGGCGCTGGCGACCGCAGTACTCGCGGGCGCCGCTGGATACCTGCTCAAAGACATCAAGGGCAACGGACTGGTTGATGCGGTCCGAGATGTCGCGGCCGGCAAACAGCTCATCTCGATGGCTGACGTCGAGCGGGTGCGACGCTCGTGGGTGCGATCGGAGCAGGACCCGCGACTTGCGCGCCTCTCGCCCCAGGAACGCCGGATCCTCGACCACGTCGCTCAGGGCAAGACCAATCGGCAGATCGGAGCCGAGCTGTCTCTCGCGGAGAAGACGGTCAAGAACTACGTGACATCGATCCTGGCGAAGTTGGGAATGCAGCGGCGCACCCAGGCAGCGGTCTTCGCGGTGACCCACGAGACCCACCCTCTGCGGACCTGAAAGCTGCGGACCTGAAAGCTGCGGACCTGGAAGCACTGCGGGACCAAGGTCCCTGTCTGATCGGTAGCTGGGGCGCCAGGGTTGGATCATGAGTTCTATGTCGCATCCCGAGACTGAGATTTTGGCGCAGCATGAGTGTCTGCAGATGTTGCGATCCACGCCGTTCGGTCGATTGGCCGTGGTGATCGACGGCAAGCCGCAGATCTTTCCGGTCAACCATGTGGTGGATCACGGTGGCATCGCATTCCGCACGGCGGCAGGCACCAAGCTCGCGGGCGCTGCCCGCCAGCCGGTGGCCTACGAAATCGACGGATACGACCTGGTCGAGGGCAGGGCGTGGAGCGTCGTCGTACACGGGACCGCGCAGGAAATGAGGGATATCGACGAGGTGGTTGCTGCCTTGGCGCTGCCGCTGCACCCGTGGGCGCCTGGTGCGCCGAAACCACACGTACTGCGAATAGAGCCCGAGGAGATCAGCGGTCGCCGGTTCCACATCGGCGGCGGCGAAACGTCGGCCACGTGACCGCGCACGAAAGCGTGCACGCAACCCGTGGGGAGACCAGATCTCCCGCATTGATGCTGACGATGGCAACCGTTGGTTTCGCGATCAATTTCTGGGCATGGGCGCTGCTCAGCCCGCTCGGGCCGCTCTTTCGCGCGAAGGGCACGCTGGGCGCCATCTCCGAATCCGACGTGGCGCTGCTCGTTGCCGTCCCCGTCATCGTCGGGTCCGTGGGTCGTATCCCGGTCGGAGCGCTGACGGACCGGTATGGCGGGCGGGTGATGTTCCCGCTGGTGTCTGCCGCCACGATCGTCCCGATCCTCTTCATCGCCTTCTTTGCGCAGACCTCGTACATCGGCCTGCTGGTCGGCGGATTCTTCCTCGGTATCAGCGGGACCTCGTTCGCTGTCGGAGTACCTTTCGTGAACTCCTGGTACCCGCCGCAGCGTCGTGGTCTCGCGGTCGGCATCTTCGGTGCCGGGATGGGTGGCACCGCGATCAGCGCTCTCACCACCGTCAAGCTCTATTCGAACGCGGGCACAAAAGTGCCGTTCTTGATCACAGCCGTGGCGCTCGCCGTGTACGCGGTGATTGCGTGGTTCGTACTGCGAGACGCGCCGGGTCGAGTCGTGCCCACCACTTCCATGGTGGCGCGAGTGACCGCCAACGCGCGACTTCCCATCGCGTGGCAGGCCAGCGTGCTCTACGCCGTCGCCTTCGGCGGGTACGTCGCCTTCTCGGTCTACCTGCCGAGCTACCTGAAGGTTGCCTACTCGCTGACGCCAGCAGACGCGGCGAACCGGATGGCGGGCTTCGTCGTGGTCGCGGTGGTGATGCGACCGGTGGGCGGGTGGCTCTCAGACCGTTTCGGGGCTGTGCCGGTGCTCGCGATCGGCTACGGCGTTGTTGTCCTGGGCGCTGCAATCGCAGCTACCACGCCACTGCTGGAGCACTTGGGCACCGTGTCATTCCTGGCGATGGCAGCGGCACTCGGCTCGGGCAGTGGCGCAACCTTCGCCTTGATCGCGGCTGTCACGGACCCGGCAAAAGTGGGCGGCGTGACCGGGCTGGTCGGCGCTGCGGGGGGACTCGGCGGGTTCGTTCCGCCACTGATCATGGGCTACATATACGGCCGCACCGACTCCTACGCCATCGGGCTGGTCCTGCTGGCGGTCACGGCGGCGCTCGCATTGCTGCTCACCGTCACCATTGTGCGCCGACTCTCCCAACAGCATGCCGGTTCCTATGCCGCCCCTGTACCTTCCACCGTCTCCTCTTAAGGATGTTCCGTGACTCAGACAGCCGATGACAAACGCGGTGGAACCGGCCTGGACGGCGACATCAGTGAAGCATTGGTGCGCACCCGGCGGTTCTTCACCAAAGGCGAGGTGTCGCCCGATCTACGCACCCTGCACAAGAAGGGCGGACGATCTGCCGATGACTTCTACCGGGAGCGATGGAGCCACGACAAAGTGGTGCGCTCGACGCACGGGGTGAACTGCACGGGCTCGTGTTCGTGGAAGGTCTACGTCAAGGACGGGATCATCACCTGGGAGGCGCAGCAGACCGACTACCCCTCGGTCGGTCCGGATTCCCCGGAGTACGAGCCGCGCGGCTGTCCCCGCGGCGCGGCATTCTCCTGGTACACCTACTCCCCGACCCGGGTCCGGTACCCCTACATCCGCGGCGTGCTGCTGCAGATGTACCGCACCGCAAAGCAGGAGTGCGGCGGAGATCCGGTGGCCGCATGGGCCTACATCGTGGACAACCCGGCGCGGGCGAAAGCCTACAAATCGGCTCGCGGCAAGGGTGGGATGGTGCGGGCCAGCTGGGAGGAAGCAGTCGAGATCATTGCTGCCGCTCACGTGCACACGATCAAGAAGTGGGGCCCGGACCGGGTTGCCGGATTCTCTCCGATTCCGGCGATGTCAATGGTCTCGCACGCGTCCGGCGCCCGGTTCGTGAACCTGATCGGCGGCTCGATGCTGAGCTTCTACGACTGGTA
>JALYUK010000306.1 GCA_030853805.1 Actinomycetota bacterium
GAAGAAGGCGCCGCGAGCCCGATCTCACCGATCGACGACGAAGCGTTCCAGCTCCTGGAGTCGACGATCAGCACAGTGTTCCCCGACGCCGTACCCGCGCCGTACATCATGATGGCCGCCACCGACGCGCGCCAGTTCACTGCGATCTGCGACCGGGTCTACCGCTTCGTACCGTTCCGGATGACCAAGGCTCAACGTGAGTCGATCCACTCCTACAACGAACACCTCGGCGTGGATGCCTTTCTCGAGGGCATCACCTGGTATCGACGGCTGATCGAGGAGATCCGCTGATGACACCGGCCCCTGGAACACACAGCCCTCGGGTGGTCGTCCAGAGCCTCGCGAAGGTCGTGGGTTTTCTGGTCATGGTGGAGGTCGCCAGCGGCGTGCTGCAGGGGTACTACACACCGATATACCCCCCGATCGCCCACCATCTCGCGATGGCTGAGGGCGACGTCAACTGGTTCGAGGCGGCCCAGCTGGTCCTCTCCGCGCTGTGTGTGCCGCTGCTGGCGCGCCTCGGCGACCTGATCGGGTACCAGCGGGTGCTGCTGCTCGCCACCGCTGTTACGGCCCTCGGGTCGTGGATCCTGGTCATCGCACCGTCGTTCACGACCTTCCTCATCGGCTGGTCGCTGCAGGGCGCGTACGTCGTCTGGCTGCCGCTGGAGATAGCGATCATCCACCGTCGCCTGCGCGGCGACAAAGACCGCGAACGGCGTACCCGCCGGGGTGCTGCGGTCCTCGTCGGCGCCCTCGAGCTCGCCGTCATCGGTGGCGCCCTGACGAGTGGCCAACTCGTTGACCAGGTGGGGATGGGTGTGGTCCTGGCGCTGCCGGCGATCGTGGTGACAGCGGTCTTCTTCGTCATCCTGCTCGGCATCGAACACACTCCCGGTGAGGCCACCGGTGGGATCGACTGGACGGGCCTCGCACTGATCACCGGCTCGCTCGGGCTGGTGATGGCCGGCCTGGTCGTCATCCGGCTCCGCGGTCCGGAGTCGTGGCCGGCGTGGCTCCTGGTGGCGGCCGGGGTCGCGAGTCTGGTGCCGTTCGTGCGGTATGAACTGGGCCGGGCCGAGCCGCTCGTCGATGTGCGGCTCCTGCGTGATCCGCGGCAGTGGCCCATTCAGCTGACTGCTTTCCTGTTCGGTGTCCCAGTGCTCGGAGGTCAGATCCCGCTGTCCACCTACGCCCAGGCCGACCCGGCCGAGCGCGGCTACGGGTTGGGAGCCGACGCGGCCTTCGTCTCGGCGCTGATCGGGGTCTACGTCATCACGTTGGCGATCGGGGCGTTCACGCTGCCGCTGACCTCACGGCTTCTGGGGTTACGACGCGCTCTCGTCGTGTCGTGCCTGCTGATCGCGCTCGGCTACGCCTTGTGGATCCCGTTCCATGACGCCACCTGGCAGGGTCTGGTCAATATGGGCATCGCAGGCCTCGGTTCCGGCGCCGTGGTCGCGGCCCTGCCGGCCGCCGCGGCCGCTGCAGCCCCCGAGAATCGCACCAGTTTCGCCACCGGCATGACCAACGCGACCAAGACGGTGGGTGGGGCGATCGCCAGCTCGATCTTCGCCATCGCGCTGTCTGCTGACGGTTTGGACCTGGACCGGGCCTCGGCCCCGCTGTCGGGCTACCTCACGGTCTGGGCCGTGTGCTCAGGCGCCGCTGTACTGGCCGCGCTCGCGCTGATGGCCGCCCCGAAGCGGGCCTTCACGGACCTGGTGCCGACCACGCCGATGGCCTGAACAGCAGGACCGGCTCGGCGTCGACGCGCGCATCACGGCGGCATGCGCTGCAAGGACCGGTTCAGGCACCGCGGTCAACGGGGATCTTCGAGAGTTTTCCCAGCGTGCGCACATACTGCGGTCTGCTCACGTTAGGTTGGGGCGCCGTCCTTCGCCCGCAGAACACCCGGAGAGGTCACTCATTCATGAGCCAGGCCACCGCCCCTCTTCTATCGGCACTGGATGCCGGCGACCTGGGCACGATCAAGGGGTGGTTCAACCCCAGTGACCGTCATCTGTTCGAGTTCCTCCTCGGCGAGCAGGTGCGGCACGAGCATCACGGTGAGCTGGTCGAAGTGGGTAGCTTCCTGGGTAAGAGTGCCGTGCTGGTGGGGCATTTCCGGCAACCGGGAGAGACCTTCACCGTGCTGGATCTCTTCGAAGGTGAAGCAGGTGACGCGGAGAACACCCGCGAGTTGTCTGACTCCTACAGTGGGCTGACCCGCTCAGCGTTCGAGGCGAACTATCTTCGTTTCCACCCCGATCTGCCGACCATTGTTCAAGCAACGTCCAACCACATCGTGCAGCACGTGGCCCCCGGCTCGGCGCGCTTCGTGCACATCGACGCATCCCACCTCTACGAGCACGTCGCGACAGATGTCGACTCCGCGCGACTCCTGCTCCAGCCGGACGGCATCGTCGCGTTCGATGACTACCGCTCCGAACACACCCCGGGCGTGCCTGCCGCCGTATGGGAGGCCGTCGCCACCAAAGACCTGCGGGTCATCGCTCTCACCGAGTCCAAGCTCTACGGCACTTGGGGTGACCCGGCAGCAGCCCAGGAGCAGATCCAGACCTGGCTGGGGGCGCGCGGGCACTGTTTCTGCGCGACGCACATCATCGCCGGACGACCGATCCTACGCATCAAGATCAGCGATCTGCCCGCCCCCGAACCCGCACCGGCATCGACTCCCCCACCGGTCGTCGCTGCACCAACCGCAGTCCGCGGCATGCCCCGGTCGCGGACCGGCATCCGCAAAGTGGCCAAGGACTGGCTACCGCCCATCGCCCACCGGGCCGTCTCACGGCGGATGAATCCGCCCAAATAATCACCCGCCCCGCCAACGGGAGCTCGATGGAGGACACATGAGTCGACAACCTCGGCTGCGACCGGAGGACCTGGACGCGGACCAGACCACGCTCTACCGAGCGATCGCAGACGGTCCGCGAAGTCAGGGTCCGCAGGCGTTCGCGCTGACCGACGCCGACCTGCAGCTGCAGGGACCATTCGGCGGATTCCTCCTCTCGCCCGCGATCGGCGCCGCCCTGGCAGAGGTCGGCGTGGCGGTCCGCTACCGCTCGCAGCTGCCGAACCGCCTACGCGAGCTGGCCATTCTCGTCGTTGCCGCCAGTCGGGACAGTGCGTTCGAGCGCGCCGCGCATGAGGCCGTGGGCCGCACCTGCGGCATCACCGAAGCCGAGCTGATCACGATCCGTGATGGCGGATTACCCCAGCTCGACGACCCCGTGGAGTTGGCCGGCCTGCGCCTGACCTCGGCGCTGACCATGGGGGAGGTCGACGACGAGATCTGGGAGCAATGCGTGCCACCACTCACCGAGCGCGACGTTTTCGAACTGATCGTGCTCGTCGGCTACTACTCGACACTCGCGCTGCAGATGCGAGTCCTCCGCGTCGAGTGAGCCGTCCCCCCTTGCCTGAGACCTAAAAAATCAGGGAAGGTGCGGGACACTCGTGCGATGTCGCAACCGACCGCCGCACAAAATTCGCCGAAGGCCACCGTCACCGCTCATCCGCAATTTGTGGTCGGGCCCGTCCAGCGTCGGATCTTCGGGTCGTTCGTGGAACACATGGGTCGATGCGTATACGAGGGCATCTACGAGCCGGCGCACCCCCATGCCGACGAACGGGGATTTCGCGGCGATGTGTTGCAGCTGGTCAAGGAACTCGGCGTCACCCTCGTGCGGTACCCCGGCGGCAATTTCGTCTCGGGCTTTCGCTGGGAGGACTCGGTCGGCGCACCACAGGAGCGGCCGGTCCGGCTCGATGCGGCCTGGAAGGCAACTGAGACCAATGAGTTCGGTCTACATGAGTTCATGGAGTGGATCGGTGAGATCGGGGCCGAACCTCTGATGGCGGTCAACCTCGGCACCCGTGGCCTGCCGGAGGCACTCGATCTGCTCGAGTACTGCAACCATCCTGGCGGAACCGAACTGTCCGAGCGCCGATCCAGCAACGGCGCAGTACAACCGTTCGGGATCGGCCTCTGGTGCCTGGGTAATGAGATGGACGGCCCGTGGCAGTTGGGCCATCTCAGCGCGTCCGACTACGGGCAGCTGGCATCTCGGACCGGTCAGGCGTTGAAGCGGTTCGACCAGGCAATCTCCCTCGTCGCCTGCGGGAGCAGTAATCGGGGCATGCCCACCTTCGGTGCCTGGGAGGCCGAAGTGCTCGATCGAGCGTTCGACGTCGTGGACTATGTCTCGGCACACGCCTACTACGACCCCGACGCAACGGACCGACAGTCCTTCCTCTGCAGCTCGGTCGACATGGACCTGTTCATCAACTCGGTCACGGCGACAGCGGACCACGTCGCATCGGTCCGCAAATCCGACAAACAGATCCAAATCTCCTTCGACGAGTGGAACGTGTGGCGTCAGTCGGCTTTCGGCGGGGAGGACCTACTGGAGTGGACCGACCGGCCGCGGCACCTGATCGAGGACGAGTACACCGCCGATGACGCCGTCGTGGTCGCCTCACTCATCATGACGCTGCTCAACCACTGCGACCGGGTGGGTATCGCCTGCCAGGCCCAGCTCGTCAACGTCATTGCGCCGATCCGGACCATGCCGAACGGCCCGGCCTGGCGGCAGACGACCTTTGCGCCGTTCGCGCTGTTGTCACGGCACAGCCAGGGGGTGGTGCTCGATCTGCGGGTAGACGGGCCGACGGTGACAACGACCTATGGCAGCTGCAGCGCCCTACTGTGTTCCGGCACCCGCAACCCGGATGACGGTTCGATGACGATCAGCATCGTGAACCGCTCGGCAACGGATGCGATCAATACGGCCATTGATCTGACTGCTTT
>JALYUK010000310.1 GCA_030853805.1 Actinomycetota bacterium
ACCCTCGACTGTCCGCTGTCCGCTGTCGCCGTGGCCGTGACGATCACCAAGGTCGGTTCGGTTGCCAACGTCTCCGAACGCGCCGCCGCCATCAAAGAAGCCCGCCGCCAGGCGGCCGAGCTCGAGCAGTGGCAACTGGCCCAGGCCGCCCAGCTCGCCCATGAGCTCACCGACGCGGCCGTCCCGCTGCGCGACATCGGCACGATCCTGGACGTCTCCTTCCAACGGGTTCATCAACTCACTGCTTAAACGTGGTGTCATCGCAACCTTTTGGCAGGTCAGGGACACTGTGTATTACACGTCATACGACACATCTGTGTAGTTAATTGGTGATGTGTAAGTGTTTGTGTACGGCAGTCAGGTTGGTTAACCCGAACTTGATGAGCGCCCCGGCGGCTTCTGCTTTGCTGATGCGACCGTTCGATTGGTGATGGATGCGGTTGGCTGCTTCGCTGAGTTCCTGGGCGATGTCGGCCGGAAGGTAGAGCGACTTACGTACCCGGTTAGGTCCCACTCGGTTCGAGTTGCTTGCTGCCGGTGTGGTGGTCGATGCGGTGGGCGTCGGCTCACCGGGATGACTGTCACGAGGGGCCTTGGGCAGCCGCTTGACGAGTGGGTTGGGAAGTATGTCTTTGTCGGGCATCAGGCCACCTCGACTTTGCCGGTACCAAGCAGACGGTCGGTGTATCCGCTGATAATTCGGCCGGCTTGGGCGGCGCGGTCTGTGTCGGGACCTACAACAGGAAGTCGGTCGCCGGCTTCACTGATGCGGGCGATGGCGTTCCACTCCGGCAGGGGCGGTTCCCACACTTGGCCAGCCAGAGCTTCACGGAGCTGGTCGGCCCGAACTGATCGTGCCCGGGTGCGTCCGAACCGGTTGAGCACGACACCGGCGACCACCAGGGCGGGGTTGTAATGCTTCCGAATCGCTTCGGTGGTTTCCATGAGCATGCCCACGCCTTTGAGGCTGTCTTTGGTGGGCTCGGCGATCACTAGCACTTGCCCGGCCGCGGTCAGTGCCGCCGAAGTGATGGCACCTAGCGCTCGGGGGCAGTCGATCAGCACTAGGTCGTATCCGGTCACCCCAGCCAAGGCGATTCGTAGGCGTTGCTCGGCGCCGATGCCGCTGAACTCGTCGTAACGGGCGACCTGGATGTCACCGGCGACTAGATCGACACCATGCCAGATCGTCGATCGGATAGCGCTGTCGGCTGCTCCTTCTTCTCCGGAGACCAGGACGTCGTACAGGGTAGGAGCGTCGTCCGGGTCGAAATCTTCACCGGCGATGGTGTCGGTGGCGTTGGCCTGGGGATCGGCGTCGACGATCAAGCTCCGGCCGCCGCGGCGACCCATCTCGCTGGCAATGGCCAGGGTGAGCGTGGTCTTGCCGACGCCTCCCTTTTGATTCGCTACGGCGACGATGGACACGTCAATCCTCCCGGTAGGTGGCCCAGTATTAATGAAGCCTCAGTAGTACTCAGCGTACCAGTGCGATTCGTAACAAGTGTAATACACGTGTTAATGGCTAGCGACATGCGATGTGCGGAAATCAGCTGCGGCTTTCGAGGGGCCAGCTTAATTATCGGTGGAAGTACTACCGGGGGAGCGGCCGAGTCGCCAGGTGGGTGGTTTGGCCCCGGGTGTACCGCGGGGGGTGTCTTGGATCGCTTGGGCGTTGCGCTGCAGTTCTCGGCGGGCTTGCGCTTCGGCTGCTGACCAGTCGACCGGGGCCGCCGTTGCCGTTGAGGGCTGCTGGTTGCGGCGTTGCCGCTTGCGGGCCATGAGCCATTGTCCTGCCGGTTGATCAGTTCACCGCGATGACATCCCGAGCCGATGCTTCTCACGCTGGGGCTCCTGAGCGCGCCTCCGACGCAAAACGCCCCCGACCCGGAAGGGTGGGGGGCGTTCCTACGAGACCTCACATGGAGGCTGACAGCAGTCCAACACTGACAAGAGCCGATCGCCGCAGGCCGTACAGCCGCTCGATCGCCGGATTCGACTCGCTCGACCAAAGTTCTTCGAGTCCGGGTATCGCACATAAAGAACTAGTCGCGAGACTACCGCTCCGTGCCGACGGAATCCAGGTCGGCGCGCGGGTGTGTCGCGCGGCTCGGGTGGAATTTGTCCCGCTGGCCCCACCCGCAGTGAAGTCCAGCGCCCCCGTTGCCGTCAGGTCGGGGTGCCCGGCCGTGAGACGGTGTCG